>NZ_JBSGDB010000074.1:0-25243 GCF_053602155.1 Streptomyces sp. NPDC004561 | reverse complement strand
GGTTTCCGGGTGCCGCCCCATCGTCGTTACTCACAGCGTCCCCACACCGTCCCGTCGGCGTGGAGACGGCAGGGTCACTTGCCCTTGGCCGCTTCCTTGAGCTTGGAGCCCGCGGTGACCTTCACGCTGTAGCCGGCGGGGATGTTGATCGGCTCGCCGGTCTGCGGGTTGCGCGCGGTGCGAGCGGCACGGTGGGTGCGCTCGAAGGTCAGGAAGCCGGGGATGGTGACCTTCTCGTCGCCCTTGGCGACGATCTCGCCGACGGTCTCGGCGAACGCGGCCAGCACGGCGTCGGCGTCCTTGCGGGTCACCTCGGCGCGATCGGCCAGCGCGGCCACCAGCTCACTGCGGTTCATGTTGTTACTCCCGTGTCTTTCTTACCGTTGGGGTGTGCCACGCGGCGGAGCCGCCCGAGGCACTGCGATGCCGATGCGCTCGCGCCCAGGGACGCATCCTGCCCCTACCTGCGGCGGGAAAGCCAATCCGGCACCCGTAGGAGTCGTGAGAACACCCTGGGGAGTCACACGAAAGGCGCCTGCTCGGCCGTCACCCTAGAGCGCACCCGGCACCAGGTGGTTCCACGACGCGCCGGTGCAGGGGGCTGCCGTGGGGATCCTCACAGCCCCTGCACAGTACGGCACGGCGTGCCTAGACCGTCGCTCCGGCGGCCTTCGCGGCCTCCCGGACCGCGCCGGCGACGGCGCCCGCGACCTTGTCGTTGAAGACGCTCGGAATGATGTAGTTCGGGTTCAGCTCGTCCTCGCTGACCACGTCGGCGAGGGCCTGCGCGGCGGCGAGCATCATCTCCGTGTTGACGGTACGGGACTGCGCGTCCAGCAGACCGCGGAACACGCCCGGGAAGACCAGCACGTTGTTGATCTGGTTCGGGAAGTCGGAACGGCCGGTGGCGACAACGGCCGCCGTCTGACGGGCGATTGCCGGGTCGACCTCGGGGTCCGGGTTCGCGAGCGCGAACACGATCGCGCCGTCCGCCATGGCGGCCACGTCGTCGCCGTCCAGGACGTTCGGGGCGGAGACGCCGATGAAGACGTCGGCGTCGCGCACGGCCTCCTTCAGGCTGCCGGTCAGCCCCTCGGGGTTGGTGTTGTCGGCGATCCAGCGCAGCGGCGAGTCCGCGGGGGCGCCCACCAGGTCCCCGCGGCCGGAGTGGACGACACCCTGGATGTCGGCGACGACGGCGTTCTTCACGCCGGCCGCGAGCAGCAGCTTGAGGATGGCGGTGCCGGCCGCGCCCGCGCCGGACATCACGACCCGGATGTTCTCGATCGCCTTGCCCGTGACGCGCAGGGCGTTGGTCAGGGCGGCGAGGACGACGATCGCGGTGCCGTGCTGGTCGTCGTGGAAGACGGGGATGTCGAGGGCCTCGCGCAGCCGGGCCTCGATCTCGAAGCAGCGGGGCGCGGAGATGTCCTCCAGGTTGATGCCGGCGAAGCCGGGGGCGATCGCCTTGACGATCTCCACGATCGCGTCGCTGTCCTGGGTGTCCAGGCAGATCGGCCAGGCGTCGATGCCGGCGAAACGCTTGAAGAGGGCCGCCTTGCCCTCCATGACGGGCAGCGCGGCCTTGGGGCCGATGTTGCCGAGGCCGAGCACGGCGGAACCGTCCGTCACGACCGCAACGGAGTTGCGCTTGATGGTCAGGCGGCGGGCGTCCTCGGGGTTCTGGGCGATCGCCATGCAGACGCGCGCCACACCCGGCGTGTAGACCATGGACAGGTCGTCACGGTTGCGGATGGGGTGCTTGGACTGCATCTCGATCTTGCCGCCGAGGTGCATGAGGAACGTACGGTCGGAGACCTTGCCGAGCGTGACGCCCTCGATGCCGCGCAGCTTCTCCACGATCTCGTCGGCGTGCGCCGTCGAGGAGGCCGCGATGGTCACGTCGATGCGGAGCTTCTCGTGCCCGGACGCGGTGACGTCGAGGCCGGTCACCGAGCCTCCGGAGGACTCCACGGCGGTGGTGAGCTGCGAGACGGCGGTTCCGCTCGCGGGCACCTCCAGCCGGATGGTCATCGAGTAGGAGACGCTGGGCGCCGTTGCCATGGCCGACTTCCTCTGCTTTCACCGTGTCGCGAGATGTGCCGTCCGATCGTCGCACCTACCGCTCAGTACGTGGTAGTCGCCCTGGGTTACGGACGTTTTGTTCACAGGCGGCTGCCCGGTGGGTGCGTGGTTTCGGAAAACCACTTCCACCATACGAGAATCGATCAGGCAAAGAAAGAGACCCACGTCACATCGGACGTGGGTCTCCACAAGCTCAGTGACACCGACCCGCCATGCTCGCCTCGCGGCAAGTGGTCCCTCTGAGGGACGAAGGTTGGGCCCGGGGGCTTGGATCGGGCCGGTGCCACACCCAGGCTAACAAACGGATGCCGGGGACCATTCCCCTCGCGCGGAGTTCACGGGAAACAACCTCCGTTCAGTCCCTGAGCAGGTCCGGCACACCGGCCGCGTCCGGCTCGTCCCGGTCGCCGGAGACCACCGTCAGCTGCTGGGTGGCCCGGGTCAGCGCCACGTACAGCACCCGCAGACCGGCCGGGGACTCGTCGGCGATCTCCGCCGGCGAGACGACGATCGTCGCGTCGTACTCCAGGCCCTTGGCCTCCAGGCTGCCGAGGGCCACCACCCGGTCGCCGAGCCCGGCCAGCCAGCGCCGGGCCTCCTCGCGCCGGTTCATCGCGACGACCACGCCGACGGTGCCGTCCACCAGCCCGAGCAGCCGCTCGGCCTCGGCGCGCACGGTGGCCTCCAGGGAGCCCGCCACGACGACGAAGCCCGGCTGGACCCCGGTGGACCGCACGGCCGACGGCGCCTCGGAGCCGGGCATGGCGAGGGCGAGGACCTTTGCGGCCAGCTCGGCGATCTCGGCCGGGTTGCGGTAGTTCACGGTGAGCTGGAAGCGGCGCCGGGGACGGGTGCCGAGGGCCTCGTCGCGGGCCTCGGCCGCCTCGTCCGGGTCGGACCAGGAGGACTGGGCCGGGTCGCCGACGACCGTCCAGGTGGCGTGCCGGCCGCGGCGGCCGACCATGCGCCACTGCATGGGGGTGAGGTCCTGCGCCTCGTCCACGATGACGTGCGTGTACTCGGTGCGCTCCTGCGCGAGGCGCTCGGCCCGCTCCCGCTGGGACTCCTCGCGCACCGGCATCAGCTCCTCCAGGCCGGTGAGCTGGTCCAGCGGGTCCAGCTCACGCTTCCTCCTGGGGCGGGCCGGGACGCCGAGGATCGCCTGGAGCTCGTCGAGCATGGCGATGTCGTGCACCGAGTGGCCGTCCCGCTTCAGGGAGCGGGCCACCTTGCGGACCTCGCCGGGGTTGAGGACGCGGCGGCCCCAGCGGCCGAGGCGTCTCTCGTCGGCCATGGCGGCGAGCACCGCTCTCGGGGTCAGCTCGGGCCACCAGGCGTCGAGGAATCCGATGAAGGCGTCCTCGCCGGTGACGTCCTCGTCGAAGGAGCCGCGCAGCTCGGCGGCCAGCTCCGGGTCGGTGTGCCGGGCGGCCGAGCCGGACTTCGCCCACAGCGCGTCCAGCAGCAGCTTGCGGGCGCGCGGACGCAGCAGGTTGACGGGCGCGGTGCCGCCGAGGGCGGTGCGACGGATACGTTCCAGCTCACCGGCCTCCAGCTCGATCCTGCGCCCGAAGGCGACGACCCGGAGCCGGGACGGGGGCCCGTCGAAGGCGGCGGGCTCGTCGTCCTCGTCCAGGGCGAGCTGTGCGGCCGGAGCCGTCGGTCCCAGTTCCAGCGCGCCCCGCGCGGCCTTCCGCAGCACCTTCAGCATCCGGTACGAGCCCTTGGCGCGGGCCACGGACGGGCTGTCGTACAGGGTCGCCTCCGCGCCGTCGACCAGCGAGCCGATGGCCCGGATCGCGACCTGGCCCTCCTCGCCGAGCGAGGGCAGCACGCCCTCGGTGTAGGCGACCAGCAGCGGGGTCGGCGAGACGATGAGGATGCCGCCGGCGTACCGCCGCCGGTCCTGGTACAGCAGATAGGCGGCGCGGTGCAGGGCGACGGCCGTCTTGCCGGTGCCCGGGCCGCCCTCCACATAGGTGATGGAGGCGGCGGGGGCCCGGATGACCAGGTCCTGCTCGGCCTGGATGGACGAGACGATGTCCCGCATGGTGTGACTGCGGGCCTGGCCGAGGGCGGCCATCAGGGCGCCGTCGCCGATGACGGGCAGCTCACCGCCGTCGAGGCGGGCCGTCAGCTCGGGCCTCATCAGGTCGTCCTCGACCCCGAGCACCCGGCGCCCCTTGGAGCGGATGACACGCCGTCGAACCACCCGTCCGGGCTCCACGGGCGTGGCCCGGTAGAAGGGTGCGGCGGCGGGCGCCCGCCAGTCGATGACCAGCGGCGCGTAGTCCTGGTCGAGGACTCCGATGCGCCCGATGTGCAGGGTCTCGGCGATGTCGGCGGTGTTGTCCGGGCGCACGGCGCCCTCCGCCGGCTCCACCGCCGTGTAGGCGCCGTCGGGCCCCTTCTTCCCGTCCTTGCCCGGCAGCAGGTCGATCCGCCCGAACAGGAAGTCCTCGAACTCGTTGTTGAGCCGGTTCAGATGGACGCCGGCCCGGAAGACCTGCGCGTCCCGCTCGGCGAGCGCGCCGGGGGTGCCGACCTGGCCGCGCTTGGCCGCGTCGTGCATCAGGAACTCGGCCTCGTGGATCTTCTCCTCGAGCCGCCGGTACACCCGGTCCAGGTGTTCCTGCTCGACGCTGATCTCTCGGTCACGGACGGAGTCGTGTGCGTCGTGTACCGAGCCGACCGCGGACTGCTGAACCTGAGCGGCCACCGGGCCCCCTTCTGACGTGCTGGGCAGCCGTCAACCGTACGCGAAGGGGACCCGGGGAGGCTACGCCGCCTAGGCGTTCACCTGCACGAGCTTCTTGCCCTCGAACGTGACGATCTCGAAGTGGTCGATCTCGTTGGGCTTGAAGGCCGCGGCCCCGCCGATGTACAGCGGTTTCCTCGACTCCTCGACCTTGGCGTCCGGGATGCCGTAGCCCCAGTTCGGGACGGACCACGAGGACATGGTCACCCGCTGCCCGTTCTTCGCGACGAGCACCAGGGAGCACTTGAGCGGCCCCTTGGCGTTCTTCAGCTCCAGGACGGCCTGGGTGCCCCAGTCCTTCTGCTGCATCCCGACGGTCGCGCTGACGTGGGAGGACGGGTCCGTGGCCGACTTCTTGTCCGCCATGGACTCGAAGGCGGTCTGCGCCGAGGACGCGGTGACCTGGCTCCCGCCGCCACCCGACCCGCTGTTCACCGCGATCGCGGCCAGCGGACCGGCGATGATCAGGGCGGCCGCCGCCGCGATCATGTAGAAGCTGCGCCTGCGCTTCTGGGCGCGGTGCTCGGCGAGGTCGTCGACCAGCCGCTCCACCAGGCGCGGGCTGGGCCTGGCGGACAGCGACTCGCCGATCGCGGGGGTGCTGCCTGAGCCCGGCAGGTCCGCGAGCGCGGCCAGCATCGGCTCCATCCCGGCCAGCTCGTCGAGCTGCTGGGCGCACCACTCGCAGCCTGCGAGGTGCGCCTCGAAAGCGGTTGCTTCGGCGTCGTCGAGAACCCCGAGGGCATAGGCGCCGACGGTCTCGTGCTCGCTCGGCACCGAAGATCCCTGACTGGGGCTCATGGGACCAGACATACCCGGACCACCCGGGCCGAATCCTTGCATCCCCCCGTACCCGTTGCTCATCACGCCGTCACCCCCCGCTCCTCCAGTGCCAGCTTCATCGACCGCAGGGCGTAGAACACCCGGGAACGGACCGTGCCGCTCGGTATACCCAGCGTTTCGGCCGCCTCATTGACGGTACGCCCCTTGAAGTACGTCTCGACGAGCACCTCCCGGTGGGCCGGGGTCAGGTCGTCGAGCGCGTCAGACAGCGTCATCAGCCACAGCGCCTTGTCGATCTCGTCCTCCGCGGGGATGACCTCCAGCGGCGACGGATCGACCTCCTGCGGCCGGGCCTGCCGGCTGCGGTGGCCGTCGATGACGATGCGGCGCGCGACCGTCACCAGCCAGGGGCGTACCGATCCGGTCGCACGATTGAGCTGACCGGCGTTCTTCCAGGCACGGATGAGCGTTTCCTGTACGACGTCCTCGGCGCGCTGCCGATCACCGGCGACCAGCCGCAGGACATACGCGAGCAAAGGTCCGGCGTGCTCCCGGTACAGGGCACGCATCAACTCCTCGTCAGGTTCCGAGGGCTGTGAGGACATGCGATGTCGGGCCCTCGATCCACGTTCATTGGCCACGGCCGCATCCTTGCGCACGCCCACCTCCGGTGTCCGGGGGTTCCCCCAGTCGGTCGCTCGCCCACCCGTACGGACAAGAGCACCGGGGCGTTCAAAGTGGGGTGACGGTTTTCTCGGGGATGACGTGACGACCGGGACATGCAGGCACATTCCCACCGCGCGATCTTCACCTTTCCGACACGGCGGCGGAGACGGTGGAGCTGCCCGCGCGGAATCGGCGCCAAACCCGGTGTAGCGCATATCACTTCGGCCGCACCGGGGCGCGATACGGACACTCGGCGACAGAGGACGCGTACCGGACTCGGGCCCGCTCAGGCCCGCGCGAGGGCCGCGCGCCGCCGGTGCCGGGCCACCCGCTCCCGGTTGCCGCACACCTCGCTGGAGCACCAGCGCCGGCGCCGCCCGCGGGAGGTGTCCAGGTACACCAGCGTGCAGTTGTCCCCCTCGCACTCCCGCACGGCGGCCCGCGCCACGGGATCGGTGAGCAGTTCCACGACGTCCCGCGCGACGACGGCGAGCAGCGCGGCGGCACCGGGCGGCGCGGCCAGCTCCCTGATGAGAGCGCCGTCCGCGCCGCGAACGGCGCGCGGGGCGGGCGGCGCGACACGGGCGAGGTCGTTGACCCGGGCCAGGGAGCGGTCGTACGACGGTGTCACCACGGCGTGCATGAGCCGCACCAACTCGCCGACGTGACCGCGCACTTCCCGGAAACCGGCCAGCCAGGAGGCGTCGGCGTGCTCCAGCGCCGTACCGGCCGGGACCAGTCCGGCGCCGCCGATCCATCCGCGCAACGCCCCGACGGAGTCGAGCCGTTCGACGGGATGCAGGGTGGCGAGGAGATCCAGACAGATCCGTCCGGCGTCGAACCGCAGCTCGTACGGGGGCGTGGCCGTACCCAGTGCCATGTGCCTGTCACCGCCTAGGCAGGAACCGTGCGGGGTGGTCTCGGGGGGAACCGTTCCGTCGCTCTCCCTTCACAGTGCCCGCCCGGAGGGGTCCCCGGAACCCCTCGTACCAGGACGTGTTCCGGGGTTCGTCCCGCGGCCCGTCTCCGGCGGGCTGGACGCACGCGTATGCGGGCGCGCGTCTCGGCGATGTCCGGGGCGGGGCCGGTCCGCTTGGCTCGAGACATGCGGAAAACGACCAACTCCCGTAGCGGGAGCCTCGTCCTGGGCACGGCCACGATCGCCATGGGCCTGAGCGCCGGGGTCTTCTACATCTTCGCCTGCGCGGTGATGCCGACGCTGGGCCGCAGCGACGACCGCACGTACGTCGAGGTCATGCGCAACATCAACACGGTGATCCAGAACCCGGTGTTCTTCCTGAGCTTCATGGGGGCGCTGGTGCTGACGGGCTGTCGGCGTGGCAGCTGCGGGGCACGGCGACCGGCCGCTGGGTGTGGGCGGCGCTCGCGGTGTACGCCCTCGTCCTCCTGGTCACGATGGGCTTCAACATCCCGCTCAACAACGCCCTGGCCTCGAAGGGCGCCCCGGCGTCCCTGCGGGAGCACTTCGAGGGACCGTGGGTGGCGTGGAACGTGGTGCGGGCGGTGGGCTCGACGGTGGCGCTGGGCCTGCTGACCCGCGCGCTGGTGGTGTACGGGCGGTTCGGCGGCTCGGCGGGCTGAGGCCGGCGCGGGCACGAAGCCGGCCGTCCGCCGGGGCGTTGCGGGTGGCCAGTGCTGTGACCGGAAAGGTTTGCGCGAGCCGGTGAGCCCTTCCGGTCGCAGCGCTAGGCGTCCGCGTACTTCGCGTCCGCCGCCGGGTCCAGCGCCAGCCGGTACCCGCGCTTCACCACCGTCTGGATCAGCTTCGGCGCGCCGAGGGCCGTACGGAGACGGGCCATCGCCGTCTCCACCGCGTGCTCGTCGCGCCCGCTGCCCGGCAGCGCCCGCAGCAGATCGGCCCGGGCCACCACCCAGCCCGGCCGCCGGGACAGGGCCCGCAGCAGGGACATGCCCGCCGGGGGCACCGGCTTCAGCGCGCCGTCCACCAGGACCGCGTGGCCCCGGATCTCCACCCGGTGCCCGGCGAGGGGCAGCGCCCGCGAGCGGCCCGGGAGTTCCTGGCACAGCAACTGGACCAGCGGACCCAGCCGGAAGCGTTCCGGCTGGACCGTGTCCACCCCGCGCGCCTGCAGCGGGAGCGCCGTGACGGGGCCCACGCAGGCCGGCAGCACGTCGTGGGCGAGGGCGGAGAGCAGCTCGTCCAGCAGACCCCGGTCCTCCGCCCGGGACAGCAGGGACGCCGCCGCGGGCGCGCTGGTGAAGGTCAGCGCGTCGACGGTGCGGGAGACCACCGCGTCCAGGAGGCGGTCCAGCGGGGTGACGTCCTCCGGGGGCATCCAGCGGTACACCGGGACCGGCACGACCTCCGCTCCCGCGGCGCGCAGGGACTCGACGAATCCCGGCAGGGGCTCGCCGTGCAGCTGTACGGCGACACGGCGGCCGGCGACGCCCTCCTCCAGGAGGCGGTCGAGCACCTCCGCCATGGACTCCGAGGCGGGCGACCACTCCTCGGTGAGGCCGGCCGCCCGTATCGCGCCCTTGACCTTCGGGCCGCGGGCCAGGAGCTCGGCCCCTGCCAGCCGGCCGAGCAGCTCCTCCCCCAGGCCCCAGCCGTCCGCGGCCTCCACCCAGCCGCGGAAGCCGATGGCGGTGGTGGCCACGACCACGTCCGGGACCTGGTCGATGATCTCCTTGGTGGCGGCGAGGAGTTCGCCGTCGTCGGCGAGCGGCACGATACGCAGGGCCGGGGCGTGCAGGACGGCGGCGCCGCGCCGCTGGAGCAGGGCGCCCAGCTCGTCGGCCCGGCGCGCGGCGGTGACACCCACGGTGAATCCCGCGAGGGGCCCGTGGTCCGGCCGTCCGGGTTGCTGCTCTTCGTCGTACATGGGCTCTCCTAGCTGACCGGCACGCCGTTCGAGCCTGTCAACGGTGCGTGACAGGCTCGGTTCGGCACGATGTCACCGGTGTTACGTCACACCTCGGCATAGCTGACCTGGGCGTTCTCCTCCGAAGCCGACGCCGCCTCGGAGGTCTCGGCCCGGCCGGCCGGGCGGCGCAGGTACACGGCCCAGGTGACAGCGAAGCAGACGCCGTAGAAGGCGAGGAAGGCGACGAACGCGCCGGTCCCGGAGCCGTAGGAGAGGAAGGACTGGCGGAAGGCGAGGTTGATGCCGACGCCGCCGAGCGCGCCGACCGCGCCGATCAGGCCCATGGAGGCGCCGGACAGCCGCCGGCCGTGGGCCACCGCCTCCTCCCCGGTCAGCCCGTTCGCGAGGGCCTTGGCCTGGAAGATGCCCGGGATCATCTTGTACGTCGAGCCGTTGCCGAGCCCGCTGAGCACGAACAGGACGACGAAGACGGACACGAACAGCGGCAGCGACCTCCGCATGCCGGCGACGATCAGCACGGCGGTGGCGGCGGCCATGCCGACGTAGTTCCACAGGGTGATGCGGGCGCCGCCGAAGCGGTCGGCGAGCCGGCCGCCGAGCGGGCGGACGAGGGAGCCGAGCAGCGGGCCGACGAAGGTGAGGTACGCGGCCTGGAGCGGGGTGCGGCCGAACTCGTTCGTCAGCACCTGGCCGAAGGCGAAGCTGTAGCCGATGAAGGAGCCGAAGGTGCCGACGTAGAGGAAGGCCATGATCCAGGTGTGGGCGTCCCTGGCGGCGTCCTTGGCCGCGCCGGTGTCGTTCCGCACCGTCGCCAGGTTGTCCATGAAGAGGGCGGCCAGGACCGCGGCCACGACGATCAGCGGGATGTAGATGCCCAGCAGGACGCGCGGGCCGCCGCTCGCGCCGATGACGGCGAGGGCGACGAGCTGGATGACGGGCACGCCGATGTTGCCGCCGCCCGCGTTGAGGCCGAGCGCCCAGCCCTTCCTGCGCAGCGGGAAGAAGGCGTTGATGTTGGTCATGGACGAGGCGAAGTTGCCGCCGCCGATGCCGGCCAGGAGGCCGACGAGGAGGAAGGTGGTGAAGGAGGTCCCCGGCTTCATCACCGCGAAGGCGGCGACCGTCGGCACGAGCAGCAGGCTCGCCGAGAGGATCGTCCAGTTCCGGCCGCCGAAGACGGCCACGGCGAAGGTGTAGGGCACCCGGACGACGGCTCCGACCAGCGTGACCATCGAGGTCAGCAGGAACTTGTCGGCGGGCGTGAGGCCGTACTCGGGGCCCATGAAGAGGACGAGCACGGACCACAGCGCCCAGACCGAGAACCCGACGTGCTCGGAGAACACGGAGAACCAGAGGTTGCGGTTGGCGATCCGCCGCCCGCTCGCCTCCCAGAATCCATCGTCCTCCGGGTCCCAGTGCTCGATCCAGTGGCCACTGCGACGGGTAGGGGCTGGGGCTGTCATCGCGCCTCCACGGTGCTCCGGCTGCTCGGTCCGTCAGGGACCGGTCCAGCCCGAAGGTAGGGAGGACGCGTTTCCGGTCTGTGGCTGTGGGTGACCGCCGGGGAACGTTGCTCTCACTCGGGGCGGGGGCGGCCGGTGAGGGCCGCCCCCCGTACGCCGTCACACCGCCGCGCGCCGGCTCCTCGTCCGTTCGGCGCCGTTCGGCCACAGCCTCGGGGCGCGTTTCGCCGCGATGTCCTCGATCCAGCCGAAGGCGAGGATGGCCAGGCCGATCAGCGGCCAGACCAGCACGAACATCCACAGCATGTAGCTGGAGTCGAGCGCGGCGACCGCGCTGTCGCCCTGCATGAAGGGCAGGTTGTACGCCTGGTCGATGATCGGGACCGTGGCCATGATCAGCATGTTGTGCCACAGGTAGATCGTGACCGCCCGGTTGTTGGACAGCGTGACCAGCCTGTCCCAGCGGCGCAGGCGGCCGGGGAGCTCCTGCCAGGACGGGGAGTACTGGAGCAGGATCACGACGAACCCGAAGGACCAGGTCGCCTGGGCGAGCGGGATGTCGTTGAGGTCCCAGCCGTCGGGGCCCAGGTGTCCGGAGGCCCACCACAGGCCGAAGGCCATCACCATGGCCGAGCAGGAGACGGCGGCATAGCGGGGGATCCTCGCCAGCAGGCCCTCGTGGTGGGCGAAGCCGAGGATCCAGCAGCCGCCGTACACCGCGAAGTCCGTCACCGCGTTGCCCGTCTCGCCGGGGATGGTGACGAGGCCGGTGCCGACGACCGCCGTCAGCGCGAGCGGCGCGAACACCGTCGGCCACGGGAAGCGGCGGAACGCCCACAGCAGCAGCGGGGAGGCGACCACGAACCACAGGTAGGCGCGCAGGTACCAGAGCGGGCCGGCCGCCTGCACCGCCCAGGTGTCCTCCAGCAGGCCGGACGGGGAGCCGACGTGCCAGGGGTACGGGGGCGCGCCGACCGGTACGACGTAGTCGAGCAGCTTGACCAGGCCCCAGGCGCCGCCGATGTCCGGGTCCTTCAGCGGGTGCCAGCCGCCCGCGAACATCAGGGCCAGCGCGACGGCGCCGAACCCCCAGAACGGCGGCAGGAGCCTGCGGACCCGGCTCCTGATCACGCTCGCGGCCGGGCGTTTCAGGGAGCGCGCCATCAGCGAGCCGGCCAGCGCGAACATCACGCCCATCGAGGGGAACAGGACGCTCAGCCAGGCCCAGCCGAACAGGTGGTACACCACCACGCGGACCAGGGCGATCGAGCGGAGCAGGTCGAGGTAGCGGTCGCGGCCCGGCCTCCCGGCCGGCGGCCAGCGGGTGGTGCCCGCCGCCGATGCCGATGCCGCCGCCCTTGCCCCGGCTCGCGGACGCGGAGGGGGAGGGGGAGGGGGAGCCGCCGGCCGGGCCGCTCGGCGTGGTCCCGGTGCTCGCGGGGGTGGAGGGGGTGGCGGCCGGGGCCGAACTGCCGCCGCCCGGGCCCTTCGTCGTCGCGGTGGCCGTCGGCCGCGGGTCGGCGGAGGTGACCGGTCGGATCGCGTCGACGGCGGAGCCGGTGCGGGGCGCCCGGACGGTGGTGCCCGGCGCCGGTGTGGTGCCGTCGCTCGGGACCGGGGCCGTACCGGGCGTGACGCCGGCGGACTGTGACGGGCGGGCCGAACGGGTGGGCAGCGGCGAGGTGCGGACCTGGCTGGCGGGCTTGTCCTCGCCCTGCGCGGGCGCCGGCAGCCAGGGCGCGTCCGGGCTGCCGGACACCAGGGTGGCGACGATGACGACGGCGTAGACCGTGCAGGCGAGCGCGACGGCCATGCCGAGCCGGTGGAAGCGGCGGCTGCGGCGGCCCGACTCGTCCACGAACACGGGCCTGTCGGCCTCCGCGGCCCGGGAGGCCCCGGCGGCCGGGCTCATCCGGACATCGCCGAGCTGCACGGCGTCCAACTGGACGGTCACCTCGTGCGGATCGTGCGTGGGACTGTCGCCGGCCCCCGTGTCCGACGGCGGTGGTACGGCAGTCCGCTGGATGTCGGCGGCGGGCGGCAGTACGGCGGTCGGCTCGGCGTCGGCGGCGGGCGGCAGTACGGCGGTCGGCTCGGCGTCGGCGGCGGGCGCCAGTACGGCGGGCGGCTCGACGTCGGCGGCGGGCGCCAGTACGGCGGTCCGCTGGGCGTCGGCGGCCGACGGCGACACAGCGGCCGGAGACGACACAGCGGCACGCTCAGCATCGGCGGCGGGCGGCAGCACAGCAGTCCGCACAGCGGCTCGCTCGCCATCAGCCGCCGACGGCGGCACCGTAATCCGCTCGGCCTCGCCGGTCGGCGTCCGCGAGCCCGCTGGTTCGGCAACGCGGGGCTGCTGGGTCTGGTCCTGTGCCGTCGAGAACCACGAGCCCGCCGGCTCGGCCCGCGCCGTGCCGGCCGGGGCCGGGTCGCCGCTGCTGGGGGGCTCGGCCTCCGATGGTCGCGGCTCGGCGAGGGGCCGAGAGGCCGCGGCGTCTGGGAAGGATCGGTTCTGCGGAAGAGTCCCGGTCTCCGGGGACGTCGGGCGCTCCGGCACGGGCCGGGCATCCGGAAGGGGACCGGTCTCCTAGGGCGTTCCGGTCTCCGGCAAGGCCGGGGTGTCACCCCCTGCCACCGTCAGGTCCCGGACCGCGGATGCGTTTGCGGGCCATTCCGGTTGGGCGTCTTCTCGCCACTCTTTCACGTGCGCACATCCCCCCACGGGACAGATCCGGGTGCGCTTACGACCCGAGCACCCGTCGACCGGACCAGGCCCCCACCCGGCCCGAGCGCCCCCTTTACCACACCGTGCTCGGGCCACGAATGTAGCGCACGTGGAGGATCCACGGTTGCCACGTGTCACTTATGACCGTTCATCACCCAATCGTCACTGGCCGGAATCCATCCGCCGGCGGGCCGCCGAAGCCACCCCTCGGCCCGGGACAGCTCGCTCGCCGCCCGGCGCAGCGCGTCCAGCCCGGGATGGACCAGCCCCTTCCGCCAGACCAGGGAGACGGGTGAGAGCGGGACGGGATCGACCAGGGGCCGCCGTACCGTGCGGGGCATGGGCGGAAAGTCCACCACCGCGAGGACCGGATTCCCGGTCTTGGTCATGATCCGCTCGAACTCCTCGCCCCCGACGGCCAGCGGGAGGGGGGACGCCGGCCGGATGCCGTGCTCCTCGAAGAGGCGCCGGGCCAGGTCGGTCCACTCCAGGGTGCGCGGGTTCCCGGCACCGGCGTACACCGTCTCCCCGGCCAGCGCGGACAGGGGCACCTGCGGACGGGCGGCCAGGGGATGGTCCTCGGGCAGGACGACGGCCATCGGCTCACAGCGCACGGGCTGGTGTTCCAGGCCCGAGCGCAGCGCCGGGTCCAGGCCCGCGTAGCGGCCGAAGGAGGCGTCCAGCCGCCCGGCCAGCAGCTCGGCGGCGGCTCCGGTGAGGCCGCTCTCGTAGCGGGCCATCAGCTCGCACTCCGGGGCGAGTTCGCGGGCCCGGTGCAGCACCCGGCGGCCGGTGGCCAGGCCCGGCGAGTTGAGGTCGACCAGCAGCGGGCGGGCCTGCCCGACGGCGAACGCGGCGAGCAGGTCGTCCTGGACGGCGAGGACCCGGCGGGCGTGCGGGAGCAGGCGTTCGCCGTCGGCGGTCAGCGCCACCTGCCGGGTGGTCCGCACGAACAGCTCGGCGCCCAGTTCCCGCTCCAGTCGCCGTACGTCCCGGCTGAGCGCCTGCTGGGCGACGTAGAGACGGGCCGCGGCGCGGGTGAAGTGCAGTTCCTCGGCCACGGCGACGAAGGCGCGCAGCAGGCGGGGGTCCAGGTGCGTGGGGGCGGGCATGCGCGCGAACTTACAACGCGGGCGCGTGAATCGGCACGGAGAAGGTGTTGGACCCCGTGATCGACTGCGGGCCACGGTGTTCCCATGCCGCAGCAGACCGCCGAAGACGTACACATACCCGACCCAGCAGCACGGACCACCGGATACCGACGGATCTTCTCCCTCCCCGGCGCCCGCGCCTTCACCGCCGGCAACTTCCTCGCCCGCCTGCCGATGGGCATGTTCAGCGTCAGCGCCGTCGTGATGATCGCCGGCTCCCGGGGGTCGTACGCCCTCGCCGGCGCCGTCACCGCGACCGGGCTCGCCGCCACCGCGGTGGCCGGCCCCTGGATCGCCCGGCTCGTCGACCGGCACGGGCAGGCCCGGGTCGCCGTGCCGGCCACGCTCGTCTCCGCGCTGGGCAGCCTCGCGCTGCTGCTGTGCGTTCGCTACGGCGCCCCCGCCTGGGCCCTGTTCGCCGCCTACGCCGGCACCGCGGCCACGCCCAACGTCGGCGGCCTCTCCCGGGCCCGCTGGGCCCATCTGCTGCGCGACGACCCGGACGCCCTGCACACCGCCAACTCCTTCGAACAGGCAGCCGACGAGCTGTGCTTCATGCTCGGCCCGGTGCTCGCGTCGTTTCTGACCGGCACGTTCTTCCCGGAGGCCGGGACCCTCACCGGTGCGGTGCTGCTGCTCACCGGCATGCTGCTGTTCACCGCGCAGCGGGCCACCGAGCCGCCGCCGCAGGCGCGTTCGAAGGCGCCGTCGCCGCTGCGCAGCCCGGGCATCCCGCCGCTGCTGGCCTGCTTCACCGCCACGGGCGCGGTGTTCGGCTCGATGGAGGTCGTCACCATCGCGTACGCGGACGCCCAGGGACATCGCGCCGCGGCCGGCGCGGTCCTCGCCCTCCAGGCGGCGGGCTCGTGCGCGGCGGGCCTGGTGTACGGCGCCCTGGGCCCGAAGGGTGCGTCCGATCCCGCGACCGGGTCCGCGGAGCCCGTCGGCCGGCGCCTCACCTGGTGTCTGGCCGGGATGGCCGGGCTGATGACGCTGCCGTGGGTGGCCGCCGCCGTCGGGGGTTCGCTCCCGGCGCTGGCGGGGGCGCTGCTGGTGGCCGGTATGGCGACCGCGCCGACCATGGTGACGGCGATGACCCTGGTGCAGCGGCGCACCCCGGCCGACCGCCTCAACGAGGGCATGAGCCTGGTGGTGACCGGGCTGCTCACCGGCATCGCCTGCGGCTCGGCGACGGGCGGCTGGGCGGCCGAGCACCTCTCCCCCGCCTCCGCCTTCGCGGTGCCGGCCGCGGCGGCCGCCCTGGCACTGCTCGTCAACTCCGCGGCCTCGGCCCACGGGGCGGCCCGCCACCTCGCCCGCGCCCGCTCCGGCCGCTCCCGCTGAGGCATGAGGCAATGAGGCAATGAGGCATGACGAAGGCCCCGCCGCTCGACGCGGCGGGGCCTTCGGCCACATGGGTTGAAGAGGCTCGGGAGCCTCCCGATCGTGGAGATGGCGGGAATCGAACCCGCGTCCAACGGTGCGGAACCAGGGCTTCTCCGTGTGCAGTTCGCTGTGATTTTCTCGGCCCCGGCGATCACGCGAACAAGTCGCCGACGGGCCCAGTCACTGTTTGGTTTCCCTCTTCACCCCGTGACCGGGATCAAGGTTTAGTCCCCTAGCTGATGCCAGGATCCGGGTCGGGAACAGCCCCGGGCTGACACTCCCGTGAGAGTTCGCTAGCTGCTAATTAGGCAGCGAGGGCGAACTGGGAGGAATCGCGCTTGGTGTTGGCGATTATTTTTTTCGGCCTGTGGTTTACGAGATCATGGCCGCTTCCTCGACACGCTTCCCCTGCTTCGACAACCGCTGTCGAAACCGATCATCCCCATGTTGATTTCTCAATGTGCACACCGGCCTCGCGGCCCGGTGCTGGTGCCATCGTACGGGAACAACGCCCGCCGATGCCACCGTATTCCCGCCGGTCACCCGGCCGTCGTACCCCGTTCGACGCGGGCCGGGCCGGGACGCCCCCGGCTCAGCCCCGCTGCTTGCGGCGCACGGCCGACATCGCGCGGTCCGCCTCCCGCCGGTCCTGCTTCTCGCGCAGGGTCTGGCGCTTGTCGTACTCCTTCTTGCCCCTGGCCAGCGCGATCTCGATCTTGGCCCGGCCGTCCTTGAAGTACAGCGCGAGGGGCACGATCGTGTGCCCCGTCTCCTGGGACTTGGACTCCAGCTTGTCGATCTCCTCGCGGTGCAGCAGCAGCTTCCGCTTGCGGCGGGCACTGTGGTTGGTCCAGGTGCCCTGGCTGTACTCGGGGACGTGCACGTTGTGCAGCCACGCCTCGTGACCGTCCAGCTGCACGAAGCCGTCGACCAGCGAGGCCCGCCCCTGGCGCAGTGACTTCACCTCGGTGCCCATGAGGACCAGACCGGCCTCGTAGGTGTCGAGGATGTGGTAGTCGTGCCGCGCCTTCTTGTTCTGCGCGATCAGCTTGCGCCCTTTTTCCTTAGCCATAGTGCCGCCATTTTCGCACCACGGAGGGGGTGCGGGGGAAGCGGATTACCCAGGGCTAAGAAGGATCACCCAGTCCGGTCAGGACGGTCTCGGCGCGCCGCAGGGCCCCCGAGCCCGCCTCCAGGTCCGGGGTGATGCCCCGGCCGTCGACCGCGTGCCCCAGCGGGGTGCGGTAGTGGCCCACGGTGAGCTCGGCCACCGAGCCGTCGGGCAGCTCGGTCGGCATCTGGACGGAGCCCTTGCCGAAGGTGCGGGAGCCGATCACGACCGCCCGGCCCCGGTCCTGGAGGGCGCCGGTGAGCATCTCGGCCGCGCTCATGGTGCCGCCGTCGACGAGGGCGACCAGGGGGCGGGCGGTGTCGCCGCCGGGCTCGGCGCGCAGGGCGCGCTGGGCGCCGTCGACGTCGTAGGTGGCGACCAGGCCGCCGTCGAGGAACGTGGAGGCGGTGTCCACCGCCTCGGTGACCAGGCCGCCGGAGTTGCCGCTCAGGTCGAGGATGATCCCGCCGCCGCCCGGGGCCTCGCGCACGGCCTCCCGGACGGCTTCGCCGGAGCCCTTGGTGAACGCGGCGACCTTGATGACGGTGACCCCGCCCGGCAGCCGGCGCACGGTCACGGAGTCGGTGGACAGCCGGGCCCGGTGCAGCGTCTCGCTCCACGCGCGCGTGCCGCGCTGGAGGCCCAGGGTGACCGCCGTGCCGGCGGCCGCGTCGTCGGCGTCGCCGCGCAGTAAGGAGACCACCTCGGTGACCGGCCGGCCGTCGACCTTGCTGCCGTCGACGCTGCGCAGCCGGTCGCCGGTGCGGATCCCGGCCGTGGCCGCCGGTGAGCCGGGCTGGACCCTGGTCACCTCGATCCGGCCGTTCTGCTCGCGCCGTGCCCACAGGCCGACGCCGGTGTAGCGGCCGTCCAGGGCCTGCTGGAACTCCTGGTACTCGCCCTCGGAGTAGACGGCGCCCCACCGGTCCCCGCTGCGGCTGACGGCCCGCTCGGCGGCCTCCATCGGGGACTTGCCGTCGGCCATCGCCTCGGCGGCGGCCTCCTGCACGCCCTCGTGCCGGGTCAGCGTGCGCGCCGCACCGGACGCGGTCCTGCGCGCGGGCTGGGAGAGGTCCGGGAAGGAGCCGGTGGCGGCCCCGGCGACCAGCACGCCGGCGAAGACCAGGGTCAGTGCGGCCCCGCCGCGGCGGGGGCGGCGGGGCGGACAGAACAGGTCTCGGCCTGACATGGCCGTGAGTCTAGGACAACGCGCGGAAACGCAGGGCCGGATGACCCGACGTCTCCCCTTGGCATGCGTCACACCTTCAGGTACTTGCGCAGCGCGAAGAACGCCGCCAGGGCAGGCATCAGCACGCTCGTGGCGAGGATCAGCGGCAGCTTGGTCAACACCGCGTCCCAGCCGACGAAGTTGATGAGCGTGAGCTTGTGGGACAGGTCCATGCCGTGGTCGATGGTGAAGTACCGGCCGACGATCAGGAACACACAGGCGAGGGAGCCGCCGATGAGACCGGCGACGGCCGCCTCGGCGATGAACGGCGCCTGGATGTAGAAGCCCGAGGCACCGACCAGGCGCATGATCCCGGTCTCACGCCTGCGGCTGAACGCGGAGACACGCACGGTGTTGACGATCAGCAGCAGCGCCACGAACAGCATCAGCGCCATCACGCCGAGCGCGCCGCGGTTCATCAGGTTGAGCAGCTGGAAGAGGTTGTCCAGGATGCCCTTCTGGTCCTGCACCGACTGCACGCCGTCGCGTCCGTTGAACGCGGTGGCGATCACCTGGTACTTCTGCGGGTCCTTGAGCTTGATCCGGTACGACTCCTGCATCTGGTCCGGCGTGAGGGAGCTGGCCAGCGGGGAGTTGCCGAACTGCTCCTTGTAGTGCTTGTACGCCTCGTCCTGCGACTCGTAGGTCGTCTTCTCGACGACCGGCATCTTCTGCAGGTCCGAGAGGATCTGCTTCTTCTGGTCGTCGGTGACCGCGCCCTTGGCGCAGTTGACGTCCGACTCGGCGTCGTGCTTGTTGCACAGGAAGATCGAGACGTTGACCTTGTCGTACCAGTAGCCCTTCATGGTGCTCACCTGGTCGCTCATCAGCAGCGAGCCACCGAAGAGCGCCAGGGACAGGGCGACGGAGACGATGACGGCGAAGGTCATCGTCAGGTTGCGGCGGAGACCGACACCGATCTCCGACAGGACGAACTGGGGACGCATGGCGGCGGGTTGTGCCTTTCCGTGGACGGACTCGGGCGGCGGGTCAGTGCTGGTAGCCGTAGACGCCGCGCGTCTGGTCGCGGACGAGGCGGCCCTTCTCCAGCTCGATGACGCGCTTGCGCATCTGGTCCACGATGTTCTGGTCGTGCGTCGCCATGATGACGGTGGTGCCCGTCCGGTTGATCCGGTCGAGCAGCTTCATGATGCCGACGGAGGTCTGCGGGTCGAGGTTGCCGGTGGGCTCGTCCGCGATGAGCAGCTTGGGCCGGTTGACGAAGGCGCGCGCGATGGCCACGCGCTGCTGCTCACCACCGGACAGCTCGCCGGGCATCCGGTCCTCCTTGCCGCCGAGGCCGACGAGGTCGAGCACCTGGGGCACGGACTTGCGGATCTCGCCACGGGACTTGCCGATCACCTCCTGCGCGAAGGCCACGTTCTCCGCGACCGTCTTGTTGGGCAGCAGGCGGAAGTCCTGGAAGACGGTCCCCAGCTGGCGGCGCATCTGCGGCACCTTCCAGTTGGAGAGGCGCGCGAGGTCCTTGCCCAGTACGTGCACCTGTCCGTGGCTGCACCGCTCCTCACGGAGGACGAGCCGCAGGAAGGTGGACTTTCCGGAGCCGGAGGACCCCACGAGGAACACGAACTCGCCCTTCTCCACTTCCAGGGAGACATCCCTGAGTGCGGGGCGGGTCTGCTTGGGGTAGACCTTGGAGACATTGTCGAATCGGATCACGGATGCACCACGGGTCGCCGGGGGTAGATGAGCGTGACCATACGCGAACCGGGTGCGCAAGTGCAGTCGCGGGCTGAGGTTGGGCAAGACTTGTGCGTTTTTGTACCGGTCGCCGTTCCCGCCCCCTGTGCACAGGCCCCGCGCACGCCCCGGAGGAAACTGGCACAGTGGTAGGGGGAACGTTCTCGTTCCCGCGGACGTTGTACGTGTGATGGCCGGTGCAAGGAGGGCGAGCGCATGACGTACGACCGGTTGGTGTGCGCGAACTGCGCGGCGCCCGTGAGCGAGGGCCGGTGCCCGGTGTGCCGCGCCAACCGCGAGCGACTGCAGCAGGAGGGCTTTCTAGCGGGTCTGAACCCCATGGCGCTGATCGCGATGCTGGCGGTACTGATCGCCGCGGTGGCGCTGCTGGCCCACCAGACCGCGTAAGAAAAACCCGAGAAAGCCGAAGGGCCCGGAGCGCCGAGCTCCGGGCCCTTGCGCATGCGTGGCATGCGCGAGGCGTGACCGTACGGCTACGCTCAGGCGGCCGCGCCGCCCCGGCCGTTCACCAGACGCGGCAGGACGCGGAAGCCGATACCGCCGGCGATCATCGTCGCGGCGCCGACGAGCAGGAACGCGGTCTGCCCGGCACCGGTCTCGGCGAGCTGCTTGTCGTGACCCTGGGCCTTGGCGTCGGACCCGGTGTCGGTGAGGGCCGAGGAGCCCTCGTCCTGGGAGGCGTTGTTGTTGCCGCCCTGGGGGGTGTCGTTGTTGCCGCCGGTGCTGGAGCCACCACCGGTGCTGCCGGAGCCGCCGGTGCTGCCACCGCCGGTCGCGGAACCGCCGCCGGTGGTCGAGCCGCCGCCGGTGGTGGTGGAACCGCCGCCGGTGGTCGTGCCGCCGTTGCCACCGCCGGTGCCGTTGCCGCCACCGTTGCCGTTGCCGCCGCCGTTGCCGCCACCGTTGCCGTTGCCGCCGCCGGTGCCGTTGTCACCGCCGTTGCCGTTTCCGCCGCCGGTGTTGCCACCGTTGCCGTTGCCGCCGCCGGTCGTGGTGGTGCCGCCGTTGCCACCGTCGGTGTTTCCGCCGGCGGTGTTGCCACCGTCGGTGTTGCCACCGATGGTCACCGTGCCGCCGCCGGTGGTCGTTTCGCCGGTCGTGCCGCCGGTAGTCGTTTCGCCGGTCGTGCCGCCAGTGGTCGTTTCGCCGGTGGTGGTCCCGCCGGTGGTGGTCCCGCCGGTGGTGGTGCCGCCGTCGGTGCAGACGGCGACCGGGCAGCCACCGTCGCCGCCGTCGCCGTTCCCGCCGTCGTCGTTGCCGTCGGTGCTCACGCCGAGGCTGATCGGGCCCGCCTGGACGCCGAGGTCCATGGCGGACGCCGCGCCGGCTGCGGTCAGTGACGCACCGGCCGCGATCACGGCGCCGGCGGCTATCCGCGCGACCCGGATCCGCGTCTTCTTCGTCATGTGGTTGCTACCCCCAGTAGCTGTTCGTCAATGAGGCGGCGCGTGGGGCGTGCCGTGATCGACGGAGGCAGGCGGTGACGAAGTCCGCGTCAGCTCATTCCCCCGGTTCACATGCGCCCCAAGGTACGCATGCCGCGCTTCACCCTTCCGATTTTTCAAAGCAACGTCAAGGGCATTGCGGGCGCAATGTCCAGCGGGGTGTTCTTTGGGGGGAGTTGAAGCCTGTGAGTGTGACGTAAAACCCAGACAAAAGACAACTGCCGCCCATCGGGCGGCAGTTGTCATATCGACAAAGCGTTACTTCTCCTGCTGCTTGCGCCAGCGAATACCGGCCTCCAGGAAACCGTCGATCTCGCCGTTGAACACGGCCTCGGGGTTGCCCACTTCGTGCTCGGTGCGCAGGTCCTTGACCATCTGGTACGGGTGCAGCACGTAGGAACGCATCTGGTTGCCCCAGGAGTTGCCGCCGTCGCCCTTGAGGGCGTCCATCTTGGCCTGCTCCTCCTGGCGGCGCCGCTCCAGCAGCTTGGCCTGGAGGACGTTCATCGCCGTGGCCTTGTTCTGGATCTGCGAGCGCTCGTTCTGGCAGGAGACCACGATGCCCGTGGGGAGGTGCGTGATGCGGACCGCGGAGTCGGTCGTGTTGACGCCCTGGCCGCCGGGGCCGGAGGACCGGTAGACGTCGATCCGCAGCTCGGACTCGTCGATCTCGACGTGGTCGGACTGCTCGACCACGGGCAGCACCTCGACACCCGCGAAGGAGGTCTGGCGGCGGCCCTGGTTGTCGTACGGCGAGATGCGCACCAGGCGGTGGGTGCCCTGCTCCACGGAGAGGGTGCCGTAGGCGTACGGCGCCTGCACGGAGAAGGTGGTCGACTTGATGCCGGCCTCTTCGGCGAACGACGTCTCGATCAGCTCGGTCTTGTAGCCGCGCTGCTCGGCCCAGCGCAGGTACATGCGCTGGAGCTTCTCGGCGAAGTCGGCGGCGTCGACGCCACCGGCCTCGGCGCGGATGTTGACGAGCGCCTCACGGGAGTCGTACTCGCCGGACAGGAGGGTGCGGACCTCCATCTCGTCCAGCGACTTCTTCACCGCGGCCAGCTCGGACTCGGCCTCGGCACGGGTGTCCGGGTCGTCCTCCTCCTCGGCCATCTCGAAGAGGACGGCGAGATCGTCGATCCGGCCGCGCAGGGTCTCCGCCTTCCTGACCTCGGCCTGGAGGTGGGAGAGCTTGCTGGTGATCTTCTGCGCCTCGTCCGGGTTGTCCCACAGGGACGGCGCGGCCGCCTGCTCCTCGAGCACGGCGATATCTGCCCTCAGCGTGTCGAGGTCCAGGACGGCCTCGATCGACTCCATGGTCGAGGAGAGGGACTTCAGCTCTTCGGATACATCGACGACTGCCACGCATCCAGCGTAACGGCTCCGCCGGGCACCCAGGGCCGAGCGGGACGCGCTCGCCTCCCGACCGGGCGAAACGGACGGTACGACCGGAAAACGGGGCCCTCCGCTGAACGCCACCGGGAAACCGAGGACCAGGACACGAGCCCGCCGGGCAGTGCCCTGGACGGCCCGGGAGGCGGGGCGGGGGTCCGCGCGCGCGACGGACGGCCCCGGCGGAGGACCTGGGGCCGGGGCGTGGGGGGCCGCCGGGTCTACGGGCAACCCCGGCCCAGACCGGGAGCCGGCGCCGGGGCCGGCGGGCGCAACAGCCGATGCCGACGGAAGACCGGCGGCCCGGCGAGGGCCGTCGGGCGCGACGGGCAATGCCCATGGAAGACGCGGGGGCCGGGACGGGGGGCCGCCAGGTGCTACGGGCTCCCCGGCGGAGGACCAAGGGCCGGGCGAGGGTCCGCCAGGGTCGGCGGCCGATGCCGATGGAAGACCCAGGGGCCAGGGCGCGGGACCGCCAAGTGCTACGGGCAGCCCCGGCGGAAGACCGGGGGCCCGGGCGAAGGCCCGCCGGGCTCGACCGGCAACGCCGATGGAAGCCCGAGGCGCCGGGACGGGGCCGCCAGGTGCCAGGGGCGGCCGGCGCGGAGGACCGGAGCCGGCGCGGGGGCCGGCGGGCGCGTGGTGGCCGGTGCCGAGGGAGACCCGGGGCCCGGGGGCGGCCGCCCGATGGTCAGGGGGACGACGTGCTGTGGGTGTTCTGGGTGGGGTGGTCGGTGGTGTCCGAGGAGGCCCACCAGGCGCCGGCGGCCACGGCGGCGGCCAGGATCGCCCCGGCCACGGCCAGCGTGATCCGGCGCCGCCGTACCGCGGCCCGGTGCCGTGCCGAGCCCGGCCGGGGGGCGCCGGTGGCCCGGGGAGCGCGAGCGGTCCCGTGGGCGCCGCCGGCCAGCTCGTCCGGCCCGGGCACCCGCATCGACGTGTGCGTGTCCCGGTTGGAGTCCGGCTTGGCCCCGGGCACCAGCGACACCGCTCCGCGCCGTCGTACCGGCTCGTCCCCTGCCGGGCCCGCCGGGCCCGCCGGCGCCGGCTCCTCCTCCGCGACCTCCTCGGCGAGGTCCGGCTCGTCCACGTCGAGCGGCGGCATGCCCGCCAGCAGCGGCAGCTGCTCGCGCAGGCGCGCCGCCAGCTCCGAGGCGCGCAGCCGGGAGGCGGGCGCCTTGGCGAGGCACTGCACGATCAGCTGCCACAGCTCCTCGGGGATGCCGGGCAGCGGTACGACGGTCTCGGTCACATGGCGGCGCAGCACCGCGCCGGGGTGGCCGCCGCCGAAGGGGGTGAAGCCCGCCAGCAGCTCGTACAGGACCGTCGCCAGGGCGTAGATGTCCACGGCGGCCCGCGGGGGCAGGCCCTCGACGATCTCGGGGGCCAGGTAGTCCGGCGTGCCGATGATCTTCGTGGCCCGGGTCCGCCGGGGGGCGTCGATCAGCTTGGCGACGCCGAAGTCGGTGAGCAGCGCCGGATGGGCCCCGCCGGGGCCGAGCGGGCCCTGCATGTCCAGCAGGACGTTCTCGGGCTTCACGTCCCGGTGCACGACCCCCGCCGCGTGGGCCGCCGCCAGCGCGTCGGCGACGTCGGCGACGATCGCCACGGCCGCCTCGGGGGCGAGCCGCCGCTCGCGGTCCAGGCGGGTGCGCAGATCGGTGCCGCGCACCAGGTCCATGACCAGGGCCAGATCGTTGCCGTCGACCACGAGGTCGCGCACGGAGACGATGTGCGGGTGCTCCAGCCCGAGCAGCGCGGTCCGCTCCTGCACGAAGCGCCCGACGAGCTCCTGGTCGGAGGCGAGGTCCTCACGCAGCAGCTTGATGGCGACGGGGCCCTCGGGCCCCTCGCCCAGCCACACCGTGCCGGCGCTGCCCCGCCCCAGGATCTGGTTCGCGGTGTACCGGCTGCCGATCTTCCGTGCCAAGACTGCTCCTACAGACGCGTGTTGTCGCTAAAACTACGCGTCCGACGAGCCAACCTTCACCGCGGAGACGGAAATCACCCGCCAGATGTCGACAAATCTGCAAAACTGCGGTCCGTCGCGACCGGTCAGTGGCCGCCGCTCGACGAGCCGCCCAGGTCCTTGACCCAGCGGCTCACCTGGCCCGCCCAGTGGGACACCTCGTGCCAGTAGCTCCGGCCCTGGCCGACCCAGGTGTGCAGCGGGGTCAGCTCCCAGACCAGCCAGCTCGCCACGACCAGGATGACGATCGTGAACAGGCAGCCCTTGAGGCAGCCGAGTCCGGGGATCTTCATCGGGTTGGCGCTGCGCTGACGCGGCGGCCGGGGCTCACGCGCGGGCCGCTGCGGCTCCGGCGCGTACCGCTGCGGCTGCTGCGGCGGGGGGTACTGCTGGGTAGACGGGCGCCGCGCCACACCGGCGGACGCCCGCTCTCGATCGCGCCCATGTAGTCGCTGACAGTGCACTCGTTGTAGTACTGCGTGTGGCCGA
>NZ_JBSGDB010000073.1:0-25295 GCF_053602155.1 Streptomyces sp. NPDC004561 | reverse complement strand
CTCATAACCCAGAGGTCGCAGGTTCAAATCCTGTCCCCGCTACTGAAGGCTCAGGGCCGGAATCCAACAATGGACTCCGGCCCTGAGTGTTTTCCGTGCTCCCCCACCTCCGACAGGCCGAGTGGCGTACGTCACAGCAGGTCATCCGCTCGGTCCACAGCGGTCGCCCGCCGCCCGCGCTCCGGCCACGCTGGAGCCACGTCGGACATGTGGGAGACAAGCGGTGCGCCCTGGTGAGGTGGAGGAGGAGAGCACGTACGCCGGGGCGGGCGGCCGGCTCCCCGGCGACCCCGTGCCCGACCCGGGTCTCGGCGACGAGCCCGCGCCCGCACCGCAGAACCGCCGTCCGGTCCCGCGCGCAGTGGCCCGCGCCCTGCCCACCCTGCTGATCGCGGGCGGCGTCCTCTACGGACTCCTCACCCCGAAGGAGTTCACCGCCGTCCCCTTCTTCACCGCCGCCGCGCTGATCGCCGCCCCCCTGTCCTCGCTGCGCACCACCCTCGTCACCGGGCTCGCGTCTCTCGCCGCGATCTACGCCGTGCACGCCGAGGCGGGCCTCGACCCGGCCGTCGCCACCGTCACCGACCTGGTCACCGTGGCCACGGTCGCCCTGCTGGCCGTCGCCATCAACCGCGTGGTCCGCCGCGGCGACCGGCGGCTCGCCTCCGCCCGGGAGATCGCCGAGGCCGCCCAGCGGGCCGTGCTGCCGGAGCCGGCCGCGCGGATCGCCGGCCTCGACATCGCGGCCCGGTACGAGGCGGCCCAGCAGGACGCGTTCATCGGCGGCGACCTGTACGCCGTGCAGGACAGCCCGTACGGCGTCCGGCTGGTCGTCGGGGACGTGCGCGGCAAGGGCATGGGTGCGGTCGCCGCCGTGGCCGTGGTGATCGGGGCGTTCCGGGAGGCCGCCGAGCAGTAGGCCGACCTGGAGGCGGTGGCGCAGCGGCTGGAGCGGGCCCTCGCGCGCGAGGGCACCCGGCGGGACGTCGTCGACGCCTTCGAGGGGTTCACCACCGCCGTCCTCGTCGAACTCCCGCACGGCGAAGGGGTCGTACGGATCGTCAACCGCGGCCACCCGCCGCCGCTGCTGCTGCACGCCGACGGCTCCCTGCGCACCCTGGCCGGGCCCGAGGCCGCGCTGCCGCTCGGGATGGGCGATCTGGGCAGGTGGCCCGACCGCGCCCTGGAGGCCGGCTTCCCCGGCGGGGCCACCCTGCTGCTGTACACCGACGGCCTGTCCGAGGCCCGGGACGCCCACGGCCGGTTCTACGACCCCGAACGGCGGCTCGCCGGACGGGTCTTCCCCGGTCCCGGCGCGCTGCTCGGCCGGCTCGCCGAGGAGGTGCGGCGGCACTCCGGCGGCGGGATGGCGGACGACATGGCGCTGCTGGCCGTGCGACGCCCGTGACCGTCTTCACCCAGGGTGATCGGACGGAAGCCCTCCGCATAACATCTGAGTCACCATCAAAACCTGCGTGACTCATGAACCTTGGCCAACTCGCCCGGTTTGCAGGGATCCTGACCGGTAAGTCCGCGGCCGAAAGCCGTAATGATCAAGCGGAACGGCTTGGAAAGTGAGAGCCGGGTCTATTAACGTTCGATAACGCAGCGCGGTCGTCCCAGCCGTCACAAGAGGCGGCTCCGTGCGCACGCGCCGAATCCCGTAAGGGAACCGGGGAACCACCACCCTGGGGTGAATCACGCGGATACCGTCGTCGACTCGGTGAGCCGACGTCCGATATACGCGCGTAGGAGACCTTCCTGCTCCGAACCCGTCAGCTAACCCGGTAGGCGGAGGAAGGAAAGGAGCACGCCCGCGTGGCGTCCAACCGCCCTGCCCCAGAAGCCCCGTTCGTGCCGGCTCAGCGTGACTCCGAGTCCTTCGGCTACGGCTCCTTCCCCAGCGACGAGGGCCCCTGGGAGGAGTGGAACCCCACCGAGGACTCCGTCGCCCCGCTCCGCGGCCGGCACCGTGTCGCCAAGCAGCGCGGCGGCTTCGCGCGCAGCTCCACCGTCCTCGGCGTCGGCGTGATCGCCGCGGTCGGCGCGGGCGGCATGGCCAGCGCCAACACCGGCAAGCCCCCGGTCTCCATCTCCCTGCCGGACCTGTCCTCCGTGGAGCACCTCTTCGGCGGCGGCTCCTCCGACGCGCACAAGGCCACGACCGACACCGCGCTCAGCAACGTCGGCCGGACGGCCACCGACAGCGGCAAGAGCACCGGCGCCGGCGAGGCGCTGCGCAACCGGATCATGGCCCAGGCCGACAGGCAGCAGGGCCAGGCCGACAGCAGGGCCACCGCCGCCGCGCTCGCCGCCGGCGAGAAGCAGACCGCCGAGACGGCCGCCCAGGCGGAGAAGGACGCCGCCGCCAAGGCCGCCGACGCCAAGAAGCAGGCGGAGGCCGACGCCCGGCAGGCGGCCGCCGACGCCAAGAAGGCGGCCGAGGCCAAGCGGCTCGCCGAGCTGGCCAAGGAGTACACGCTCCCGGTCGTCTCGTACACGATCACCGGCACCTTCGGGCAGCCCGGCGCCATGTGGGCCTCCGGCTACCACACAGGCCTCGACTTCGCCGCCCCCACCGGCACCCTCATCAAGGCCGTCCACAGCGGCACCGTCACCCAGGCAGGCTGGGCGGGCGCCTACGGCTACCGCACGGTCGTCACCCTGGACGACGGCACGGAGCTGTGGTTCTGCCACCAGTCCTCGATCAACGTCTCGGTCGGCCAGAAGGTCTCCACCGGCGAGGTCATCGGGCGGGTCGGCGCCACCGGCAACGTCACCGGACCCCATCTCCACCTGGAGGTCCACCCGAACGGCCAGGCCACCGCCATCGACCCGGCGCCGTGGCTGCGCTCGAAGGGCCTCAACCCCTGACGGGACCCTTCGGCGGAATCCGGCACCGGCAGCGGAATGCGATCATCCGCTGCCGGTGTTGACGTAGAGCATGACTTCTCTGCGCAAACTCGGCTCCTCCGACCTCGAGGTCTTCCCGCTCTCCCTGGGCGGCAACGTCTTCGGCTGGACCGCCGGCGAGGAGACCTCCTTCGCCGTCCTGGACGCCTACACGGCCGCCGGCGGCAACTTCGTGGACACCGCCGACGCCTATTCGGCCTGGGTCGAGGGCAACAAGGGCGGCGAGTCCGAGACGATCATCGGCAAGTGGACCAAGGCCCGCGGCAACCGCTCCGACGTCGTCATCGCCACCAAGGTCAGCCAGCACCCCGAGTACCAGGGCCTGTCCGCGGCCAACATCGGGGCCGCCGCCGACGCCTCCCTGCGCCGCCTGGACACCGACTACATCGACCTCTACTACACCCACTTCGACCAGCCCGACGTGCCGGT
Organism: Streptomyces sp. NPDC004561; assembly: GCF_053602155.1. NCBI lineage: Bacteria > Bacillati > Actinomycetota > Actinomycetes > Kitasatosporales > Streptomycetaceae > Streptomyces > Streptomyces sp. NPDC004561. The sequence continues at coordinate 21,953 of NZ_JBSGDB010000073.1, read as the reverse complement.
CGAGGAGATCATCGGCGCCCTGGACGAGCTGGTGAAGGCCGGCAAGGTCCGGCACATCGCCGCCTCCAACATCAGCGCCGAGCGGCTCCAGGAGTCCCTCGACTTCTCCGCGCGCGAGGGCCTCGCCCGCTACGTCGCCCTCCAGCCCCACTACAACCTGGTCTCCCGCGACACCTACGAGGGCCCGCTCCAGGACCTCGCCGCCCGCGAGGGACTGTCCGCCGTCCCCTACTACTCCCTCGCCTCGGGCTTCCTGACCGGCAAGTACCGCCCCGGTACGACGGTCGACAGCGCCCGCGCCGGCCGGGCCGCGCAGTACGCGGACTCCGAGCGCGGCCGGCGGGTCCTCGCCGCCCTCGACGAGGTCGCCGCCGCCCACGACGCCCCGGTCGCCACCGTGGCCCTCGCCTGGCTGGCCGCCCAGCCGACGATCACGGCCCCCATCGCCTCGGCGCGGACGGTGGAACAGCTGCCCGCGCTCCTCGGGGTCGCGGAGCTGCGGCTGACCGAGCAGGAACTGGACCGCCTGACGCGCGCTTCGGCGTGACACGCCCCGGCGGTCACGTCCGATACGGGTTGTAGACGGGATACGGCACCGCCGGATACCCGTACCGCGGCCAGTACGCGGGAGCGGGCAGGGCGGTGCGGGCCGCGTACTCCAGAGCCGGCCGGGCCAGCTCCCTGCGCTGCCACAGCTCGTCCAGCAGCTCCCGCTCCCGCACGACGAAGTCGGCCCCGGCGCGCCCGCGCCGCCCCCGCTGCCGCAGCAGCGCCAGCGAGGTGGCGGACGCCTCGTACTGCGCCACCGCCCGCGCCGCGGGCCGCCCGGCGTGGTGGCGGGCGTAGTCCCGGGCCATCCGCCGGGCCCGCATCGAGCCGAGCGCGAGCGGCTCGGTGGGTCCCAGCCACCCCGCGGGGACGTACGTCGGCAGCTCCTCCCGCACGGTCCGCAGCTCCCGCTGCCGGGTCCAGATCGCGAGCCAGGTCAGCAGCCCGAACACGGGCACCATGAACGCGCCGTAGACGGCGAAGAACCCGAACGGGCCGAAGGTGGAGGAGCCGTTCCAGAACGCGTGCATGCTCATCGCGAGCAGCAGCCCGCACGGCGGCACCAGCACCCGCCGGACGTGCTGCCGTTCCGCGGACAGCGCCGCGACGCCGAAGCCGATGCCGGTGAGGACGGTGAACAGGGGGTGCGCGAACGGGGACATCACGATGCGCACGAAGAAGGTGGCGGCGGTGACGGAGGCGATGCCCTGGCCACCGGTGAGCTGGTCGGTCCCGAAGGCCGTGCCCAGGTAGAGGATGTTCTCGGTGAACGCGAAGCCGGTGGCGGTGATCCCGGCTATCACCACCCCGTCCACGATCCCGGTGAAGTCGCGTCTGCGGAAGAGGAAGACCAGGAGCACGGCAGCGGCCTTGGCGGACTCCTCGACGATCGGAGCTATCACGGTCGCGCCGAGGGTGTCGGCGCCCGCCGGGTCCGCGGTGGAGGCGGCTATCCACTTCGTCGCGAAGCTGTTGGCCACGATGGCGATGAGGGCCGCCGCACAGGCGCCCCAGGCGAAGGCGAAGACCAGGTTCCGCCAGGGGCCGGGCGCCACCCGGTCCAGCCAGCGGAAGGCGGCTATCAGCCAGGGCACGGGCAGCACGGCCAGCCCGAGCCCCACCAGGAACCCCTCCGTGCCGGTCTGCCGGCGCACCAGCGCGAGGATGACCAGCCCGGACAGGGCCAGCAGGGTGATCAGCGCCCCGTACCGCACCCATCGGCGCTGCCACCAGTGCGGGTGGTGGAGCACACCGTCGCCGGTGTTCGGTGGATACGTCGGATACGGAGGACAGGTGGCCACGGCATCGACCCTAACGGGGGCGGAGCGAGGGGCTGGAGCGGATTACCGGTCCTGGTGACGGACCGGCTGATCGGCCTGGTCGTCGGCCGGGCGATCGATCCGGGCGCGGTCCCCGTGCGGTACGCGGCGGAAGAGCAGATCGTTCACCACATGTCCCTTGTCCAGTCCCTGTCCCTCGAAACGGGTCAGCGGCCGGAACCCGGGCCGGGGCGCGAAACCGCCGTCCGCCTGCGTGTTCTCGAAGTCGGGATGCGCGTCGAGCACCTCGAGCATCTGTTCGGCGTACGGCTCCCAGTCGGTCGCGCAGTGCACGATCGCGCCGGGTCTGAGCCGGGTCGCGGCGAGGGAGAGGAACTCGGGCTGGATGAGCCGCCGCTTGTGGTGCCGCTTCTTGGGCCAGGGGTCGGGGAAGTACACCCGCAGTCCGTCGAGCGCGTCGGGCCGCAGCATCTCCCGGAGCAGGATGATGGCGTCGCCGTTGCCGACCCGGACGTTGGACAGTCCGTTCCGGTCGGCGAGATTGAGCAGATTGCCCTGGCCGGGGGTGTGCACGTCGACCGCCAGGACGTTGGTGCCGGGGTCCGCGGCGGCCATCTGCGCGGTGGCCTCGCCCATCCCGAACCCGATCTCCAGGACGACCGGACGGTCGTTCCCGAACAGCTCGCCGAGGTCGATCACCTGCTGCCCGTCGATGTCCAGCCCCCACTTGGGCCACAGCCGCTGCAGCGCGTCCGCCTGCCCGGCCGTCACCCGGCTGCGCCGCGGCTGGAAGCTGCGGATCCGCCGCTCGAAGTGCGACCCGGCGGGATCCGCCTTCGGGCCGTCCGGGAACCGGGGCTCCCCCTTGGCCCGGGTATGCCGGATGGAGGCACCGTGGGCGTGCGGTGCCGCGTGCAGGGCTTCGGGGGTGTTCAGCGCATCAGACACAGTAAGCCCAATTTTAGGGCGCGCCTGCGGCCAGACGGACCGAGCGGCCGCCTCGGGCGCCACTCTCCCGGCCGAGCGGGCATCGGCACCGCGCCTACAGCGAGCCGAGCATGCCGAGCGCCCGGCGGCCGATCTCCCGCCCGATCGGCAGCGAGGCGGTGGCGGCGGGCGACGGCGCGTTGAGCACATGCACCGCCCGGGCCCCCTCCCGGATCAGGAAGTCGTCCACCAGCGTCCCGTCCCGCAGCACCGCCTGCGCCCGCACCCCCGCGGGCGCCCGGACCAGATCGTCGGCCTCCGCCGCGGGCAGCAGCCTGCGCACCGCGTGCAGAAACGCCCCCTTGGACACCGAGCGGCGCAGCTCCCCCGCGCCGTACCGCCAGTGCCGCCGCGCGATCGCCCAGGACCCCGGCCACGCCACCGTCCCGGCCAGCTCCCGGGGGCGTACGACCCCCCAGCCGTACCCCTCCCGGGCCAGCGCCGGCACCGCGTTCGGCCCGATGTGCACGCCGCCGTCGATGCCCCGGGTCAGATGCACGCCGAGGAACGGGAACGCCGGGTCCGGCACCGGATACACCAGCCCCCGCACCAGCTCGGGCCGCGCCAGCTCGTAGTACTCCCCGCGGAACGGCACGATCCGCACGCCGGGCTCGTCCCCGGTCAGCCGGGCCACCTCGTCGCAGTGGAGCCCGGCGCAGTTCACCAGCACCCGCCCGCGCACGACGTCCCCGCCCGCGGTGAGCACGGCCACGCCCCGCTCCGGCCGCCGGTCGACCCGGACCACCCGGGCGCCGTAGCGGATCTCGGCGCCCGACGCCCGCGCGAGCTGCCGGGCCACCCCGACGAAGTCGCACACGCCGGTCGTGCCGACGTGTATGGCGGCCAGTCCGCGCACCTCCGGCTCGTACTCGGCGATCTGCGCCGCGCCCAGTTCGCGCACCGGGATGCCGTTCTCCCGGCCTCGCTGCACGAGGGCGTGGAGCCGCGGCAGCTCCTCCCGCCCGGTGGCGACGATCAGCTTGCCGGTCACGGCGTGCGCGATGCCGTACTCGGCGCAGAACTTCACCATCTCGGCGGCGCCCCGCACCGCGTACCGCGCCTTGAGCGAGCCGGGCCGGTAGTAGATCCCGCTGTGGATGACGCCGCTGTTGCGTCCCGTCTGGTGCCGGGCCGGTCCCGGCTCCTTCTCCAGCACGGTCACCCGCGTACCCGGCGCCGCCCGCGTGATCGCATACGCCGTCGACAGCCCGACGATCCCCCCGCCGATCACCAGCACGTCGCAGTCGTACGCACCCTCCCGCACCTGCACCACCTCCCACCTCGATAGTGCACTGCGCCACTGACAACGCCTTCAAACGCGGCCGGTGTGCGGTGTTCGCTACGGTCGGCGGGAGCCGGCCGGGTCAGGCGGGGGCCATCATCAGCAGCGGCCGGGCCCGCTCCCGCAGCTCCACCACCCGCGGCTCGTCCCCGTACGGCTCCAGCCGGTGCAGCAGGTCCTTCACGTACTCCGTGGTGCGCGCGGAGGAGATCCGCCCGGCCACCTCCACGGCCCGCACCCCCTGCTCACAGGCGGCGTCCAGGTTGCCCGACTCCAGCTCGGCGACGGCCGAGACGACCAGCCGCAGTCCGTGCGACCGCACGAACTCCTCCGTCGGCTTCGACAGCGCCTGCTCGGTGAACCGCCGGACCTGACGCGGCGCCTTCAGATCGCGGTAGCACTCGGCGGCGTCCGCGGCGAACCGGTCGTAACCGTAGAAACCCAGCCAGGTCGGGTCGTTGTCCCCCTCCCTGGACCGCTCCAGCCATCCCTCGGCGGCCTTCAGGGCGCCGCCCGCCGCCTGCGCGTCTCCCGCGCGCGCGTGGGCCCGCGCCTCGACCAGCCGGAAGAAGCTCATGGTGCGGGCGGTCGCCAGGCCCCGGTTGCGCTCCAGCGCGGCCTGCGCCAGGTCGACGCCCTCGTCGCCGAAGCCGCGGTACGTCGCCTGCAGCGACATGGAGGCGAGCACGTACCCCCCGAGCGGCACGTCGGCCGCCGCGCGGGCGAGCCGAAGGGCCTGGATGTAGTACCGCTGCGCGGCCTCCTGCTGGCCGGTGTCGAAGGCCATCCAGCCGGCGAGCCGGGTGAGTTCGGCGGAGGCGCCGAACAGGGCGCGGCCGACCTCGTCGGAGTAGGCGCCGAGCAGCAGCGGCGCGGCCTCCACCCGCAGGCACTCCGGCACCATCGACGAACGCCAGTCGCCGCCTCCGTATTTGGAGTCCCAGCGCCTGGCGTCCTCGGCGGCCTCCCGCAGCTTCTGCACATCGCTGTGGCCGACTTTGATCGGTGCGCCGGAGCACTCGACGGAGCCCGTCTCCCGCGCGACCGAGCTGTCGGCGGGGGTTATCAGCCATCGTGAGGCGGGCGTTGCGTATGCGCTCACTGCGAACGAGCCCGCCAGGGACTGCCAGATGCCGCCGGAGCCGGCCCGGCGGCCGGCGAGGTCGAGGCGGTACAGCTCCGTGGCCGACCGCACCGCCTGTCCCACGTCTCTGGGGAAGGCGAGGCCCACTTCGGGGGCGGGATCCGCGTCCGCCAGGCCGATCTCGTGGAGCGGCACCGGGCGGCCGAGCTTCTGGCCGATGGCGGCCGCGATGAGGTGCGGGGCCGCGCCCTGCGGCACCATCCCCTTCGACACCCAGCGCGCCACCGAGGTCTTGTCGTAGCGAAGAGTCAACCCGCGTTGGGCGCCAAGGTCGTTGACGCGTCGCGCGAGTCCTGCGTTGCTGATTCCCGCGAGGGCGAGAACGGCGCCGAGCTTTTCGTTCGGCCCGCGTTGCTCCCTGGACATGCGCCACCCCTCGACACAGACGGCTGCCGCGCTGGCATAACCACGCGGCATTCGTAAACCCAGCGTAGTTCGCCGCATCCCAAGCGTTAAGGGGCATTGTTCCGGTTGGCGGGATTGTGGTCCGTACGGAAGTGCGGTCCTGTACGCACCGTGCACGGCCTGTCGCCGCGTGCCCCCGCTCGTGTGGCCGTGCGCCCGTCCGTGCGCTCTTCTCCGGCCAAGTGCGGAGCGGGTTCCATAGGTCTTGCGTGGGTCGGCCCGCTGTACTGGATCCAGTGGGCTGGGGGACACCGCCACCTTCATCCCCGCGGGTGGCGGACCGGTCCGGGGGGCGGTGGCCGCCTCCCGGACCGTGCGCGCGCCCACGGCGCCCCGCGCACCCCAGGCCTGTACGGAGCGTGCTCAAATCCGGCGCGCCGCCGCGCATTTGGCCGAAAATCGACCCCGGTGCATGCGCTTGATTTCCGCTCCCACCATGCGACTTGAGGGCGCGAAGGGCGTTTTCGGGGAGCGTTTCGGGGGCGCATTCGAGTCGCACCCTTCCGGAGCCGTCCGGACCCGCGGCACCCGGCCGCTCGTCAACTTCCGTTGCCGTCCCACGATCGAAGGCGGTGTCACCGCCGCTCCACAGCGCTTCCTTCATGGCAGCATGGGGAACCGGTTCGTACGGTGCACTGGTTGTCCACAGTCTGTGGAGGCGTCGATGCGGTGGTTGGTGGGTTGGAGCAGCACCGCCGCGGGCGTCGCCGGGTTCGGCTCCGCGGGCGCCATGGGGTACGACGGCGAGACCCTGCACCCGGTCGGCTCCCAGCTCCTGTGGGGCGACCCGGATCCGCTGTGGGCCGTCGGCGACTGGCGCCCGGACGAGGTGCGCGTGGTGCGGGCCGACGGAGAGAACCGGATCGCCGTCCTCGGCATCTGCGGCGCCTCCGACGACGAGCTGCGGCGCGGCCTGTTCACCGCGCGCGGGGGCGCGCTGCGCCATCTGACGAACTGGCCCGGCAGCTACACGGCCGTCGTCCAGGTGGGCCGCCGCATCACCGTCTGCGGCGACCTCGCGGGCGCGCGCCCGGTGTTCCACACCCCCTGGGCCGGCGGCACGGCCTACGCCACCGCCGCGCTGCCCCTGGCCGACCTCATCGAGGCCAACCTCGACTTCGGCCACCTGGCCGCCCTGCTCGCCGCCCCCGACGTGCCGGCGGCGCTGCGCGACACCACCCCCTACGAGGGGGTACGGCGGATTCCGCCGGGGCACGCGCTGGTGCTGCGCGCCGGGGCGCGGGAGATCGCCGGGTACGAGCAGGTCGCCTCCCTCGCCGTGGCCGCGCCCCCGGCCGACCCCGACCGCGCCGTGGACGCCGTACGGGACGCCCTCGTCGAGGCGGTCCGCACCCGGCTGTCGGCCCCCCGGCACGTGCCCGACCTCGACCCCGGGCCGGTGCCCGGGATGGGCCCCGCCGAGCGGCGGGCCCGGCGCGGGATGCCGGTGCCCGGCATCGGCGCCGACCTGTCCGGCGGGCCGGCCTCCGGCACCCTCGCGCTGCTGGCCGCCGGGCTGCCCGGCAGACCCGGCACCCTCCTCGGCCACGGCACGGGCGCGGGCGAACGGCTCCTCGCCGTCACCTTCAACGACCTCGCCGTGGGCGGCCGGGAGGCCGAGCTCGAACGCGCCGGCACGCTCGCCGCCAACCCGCGCCTGCACCACGTGGTGGTCACCGGCGGCGAGGACGTCCTGCCCTACGCCGACCTCGACGGCCCCCTCACCGACGAACCGGGACCCTCGCTGGCCTCCGCGGCCTCCCACCGCGCCCGGCTCGCCGCCGGCAGCGCCGACCACTTCACCGGGCACGGCGCCCGCCAGGTCCTCGACGCCCACCCCGCCCGCCTCGCCGACCTCCTCATGGACCGCCGGCGGCGCCATCTGGTCCGGCCGGTCGCCGCCCTCGCGCGTGCCGACGGCTCGGTGATGGTCCCCGCGCGCGTGTACGGCGCGGCCAGACGGCTCGCCCGCACCCCCTACCGGACGGGGCTGGAGGCGCTGGCCGAGCGGCTGATGCGGCGCCGGTTCGACGAGCCCAAGGGAGCGGTCGGCGCGTCCCTCGCCGCGCTGACCTGGGCCAGACCCGGGCCGGCGGCCCGCTGGCTGACGGGGGAGGCACTGGCTGAAGTATCGGTTCTGCTGGGGAGCGCCGCGGACCGCTCCGGCACGGGCGCCCAGCGGCCCGGCGACCATCGCGCGCGTGCCGCGCTCGCCCGCTACGCCGCCGACCTGCGTGTCCTGGAACAGGCCGCCGAGATCCGCTCCCAGCGTCTGCACGCGCCCTTCCTCGACAACCAGGTCGTGCGCGCCTGCCGCGAACTCCCCGAGGCGCTGCGCGTCCAGCCCGGCGCCCGGGCCGCCATCCTCCGTACGGTCCTGGAGGGCGCCGGCGTCACCGACCTCCCGCCCGGCTGGGGCGCCCCCTCCCACGCCTCCTCCGCGGCCGCCGCGCGCGCGGGCCTGCGCATGGCCGCCGACCCCCTCCTGGACCTCTTCTCCAGCCCTCTCCTGGCGGACGCGGGCCTCGTGGAGGCGCGGGTGATCCGCAAGGCCGTCCGCTCCGCCGCGGCCGGCGACCCCCTCCCCCTGGACGGCCTCGCCGAACTGGTCTCCCTCGAACTCTGGCTCCGCCGCCTCCTCTCCCGCCGGGGCACCTGCTGGACCGGCACCCCGGCACGCGCGCGTGCGGTGCCGTCCGGAATCCAGCCGAGGAGGGACGCGCTGGCCTCGGGCGCGTGAGGATGCCCCGCTGGGGTTAGGGGGCGCGGTCGGCTGCGTTGCACGCGGTGGGCGGGGGAGAAGCCGAGAGCGGGGGAGGCGCCGCTCGCACCTCGCGGCGGGCAGCCCCAGATCCCGCCCGGCTCCGATCGCCGCCCAGCCCCGGTACCGATCCCGCCCGGCCCCCGCACCACGCGCCGACGGAGCGGCGCCGAGTCAAACCCCGTCGACCCGCTCCCGGCCCCCCGCCACAATGACCAGGTGCGGTACAGAATCCTGGGCGTAACCCAAGTGACGGACGACCAGGGCACCCCCGTACCCGTCGGCGGCCCCCGGCTGCGCACGCTGCTCGCCGCCCTGGCCCTGCGCCCCGGCCGCACCGCCGCCCCCGAGACCCTCATCGACGAGGTCTGGGCGGCCGACCCGCCCCAGGACGCCCCCGCCGCCCTCCAGGCCCTCGTCGGCCGGCTCCGCCGCGCCCTCGGCAGGGACACCATCGCCTCCACCCCCGGCGGCTACCGCCTCACCGCCACCGAGGACGACGTCGACCTGTACGTCTTCGAACGCCTCGCCCACACCGGCACCAAGGCCCTCGCCGACGGCGACCCGGCCACCGCCCACCGCACCCTCACCGAGGCCCTCGGCCACTGGCACGGCCCGGCCCTCGCCGACCTCCCCGACCGCACCGCGGCCACCCGCTTCGAGGCCCTGCGCCTGGAGGCGACCCGCGCCCGCGCCGCCGCCGCTCTCGACCTGGGCCGCGCCCAGGACGTCGTACCGGACCTGAAGGAACTCACCGCGGCCCACCCCTACGACGAGCCGCTGCACGCCCTGCTCATCCGCGCCCTGCGCGACACCGGCCGCCCCGCCGACGCCCTCGCCGCCTACGAGTCCGCCCGCCGCACCCTCGCCGACACCCTCGGCACCGACCCGGGCCGGGAACTGCGGGCCCTGCACTCCTCGTTGCTGAAGCAGGAGACGCCCCCCATCGCCCCGGCGCCCGCCCGGCCCCAGGAGCGGACGGGCAACCTCCGCCCCCGTCTGACGTCCTTCGTCGGGCGGGAACCGGAACTCGAAGCCGTTCGTTCCGACTTGCACAGGGCCCGCCTGGTCACGCTCACCGGACCGGGCGGCTCGGGAAAGACCCGCCTCGCCGAGGAGGCCGCCGCGGCCCTCTCCCCGGCCTGGCTGGTCGAGCTGGCCCCGCTCGACCATCCGGAGGCGGTGCCCGGCGCGGTGGTCAGCGCGCTCGGTCTGCGCGAGACCGTGCTCCTGAGCACCGACCTGGCGACCCCGCAGGCCGACCCCACGGCCCTGCTGATCGAGCACTGCGCCGCGCGCAGCCGGCTCCTGATCCTTGACAACTGCGAACACGTCATCGGCGCGGCCGCCGCCCTCGCCGAGACCCTCCTCACCCACTGCCCCGGGCTCACGATCCTCGCGACCAGCCGTGAACCCCTGGGCGTCCCCGGTGAGTCGGTGCGCCCGGTCGAGCCCCTCGCCCCGGAGCAGGCGCACCGCCTCTTCGCCGAGCGCGCGAAGGCCGTCCGTCCCGGCGCCGACGCGGTGCTCCGCGACACCGCGGCCGTGGCGGAGATCTGCCGCCGCCTGGACGGGCTGCCGCTCGCCATCGAACTGGCCGCGGCCCGGCTCAGACTGCTGACCCCGCGCCAGATCGCCGACCGGCTCGACGACCGCTTCCGCCTGCTCACCTCCGGCAGCCGCACGGTCCTGCCCCGTCAGCAGACCCTGCGCGCGGTCGTCGACTGGTCCTGGGAGCTGCTGGACGAGCGCGAGCGCACGGTGCTGCGCGAGGCGTCGGTCTTCGCCGGCGGCTGGGACCTCGCCGCCGCCGAGGCCGTGTGCTCCGGCCCGGCGGCGGACCTCGTCGGGGCGCTGGTCGACAAGTCCCTGGTCGTGGCCGCCCCGGACGGCCCCGGGGCTTCCGGCGGCATGCGCTACCGGATGCTGGAGACCATCCACGAGTACGCCACCGAGCGCGCGGCCGAGGCCCCCGAGCTGCGCGCCACCGCCGAGCGCCGCCATCGCGCCTGGGTGCGCGCGCTGGTCGTGGAGGCCGAGCCGTGCCTGCGCTCCGCCGGCCAGCTTCCCTGGATCTCCCGCCTGGAGACGGAACTGGACAACATCCGGGCGGCCCTGGACCGCGCCGTGCGCACCGGGGACGAGTCGGAGGCGGGCGCGATCGTCCTGGCCATGGGCTGGTTCTGGTGGCTGCGCAACTACCGCCAGGAGGCGGTGACCTGGGCGCGCCTGGTCCTGCGCCTCGGCGTGGCCTTGGACACCCAGGCGGCCGGGGACGGCGACGGGGACCTGGCGGCACTGCTGGAGTCGGCCGACCCGGTCGGCGCCCTGCTCGCCGCTCCCGACGGCGAGGCCCGGCATCCGCTGCGGGAACTGCGCATGGACCTGCGGATGCTCGACCTGTTCCTGACGGCCGAGTCGAACACGGAGAACCTCGCCGCCGGTGACCGGGCCGCGCGGTACCTCGCGCGCGTGCGGGAGGCGTACGAGCACGGCGGACCGCAGGCCGCCCGGCTCCCGGGCATCGTCTGGCCGCTGACCGGCTACCACCTGGGCGGCGCGGCGGCCGTCGTCCCCGACATGGCCGCCGCCGTCGCCAACTGCCGTGCCTACGGAGGCGACTGGGAGGTCGCGGTCACGCTGATGTACCGCACCCATGTGATCGTCGACTCCCCGGGCAATCTGCGGGGCGTGGACGAGGACCTGGCCGAGCTGCGGGTGCTCAGCCGCCGGGTCGGGGACCGCTGGATGCGGGCGCAGGTGTGCAGCGCGGCCGGCGAGGCGGCCATGGCACGCGGCCGGTTCGACGAGGCGCGCGGCGAGTACGAGGAGGCGCTGCGGCTCGCCTACGAGGTGGGCGCCTACGCGGAGTCGCCGTTCCTGATGGCACGGCTCGCCGAGATCGCCTACCGCTCCGGCGACCGGGAGACCGCGCTGGCCGACCTCGACGCGGCGGGCACGGCCGCCGACCGGTACGGGGTGGCGGAGGCGCGGGGCTTCGTGCTGCTGATGCGCGCCCACATCGCGGTGCACGACGGGCGGACCGCCGAGGCCCGGGAGTTGTACGAGGAGACCTGCGCGGTCGCCCGGGGAGGCACCCCGCCGCCGCAGTTCGCGGCAATGCTGCGGATGGTCGAGGCACTGCTGGTGGCCACGGAGTCGGGCCCGGAGCACGGCCTGCCGATCCTGGCCGAGGCGCTGCGGCAGGCGGTGGAGCAGCACTGCGCGGAGTCGATCACCGGGGGACTCGTGGACGTCGCGGCCGGCCTGCTGGCCCGGCTCGGCGACCTGCCGGGCGCGGTCCGCCTGTACGAGGCGTCCGACCGCTGGCGCGACGGCCGTCCGCGCTCCGAGCCGGAGCGTGGCGAGGCCGACCGCGTGCTGGCCGGCGCCCGCGCGGCCCTGCCCGCCGACCGCTACGCGGCCGAGCGCACCCGCGGCGCGTCCTACGGCGTGGCGGACGTCCTGCGGGAGCTCGGGGCGAGGACGCCCACCGGCGAGCAAGGCTAGGGCCGGCTACCGGCAGGTGAACCGGGACCCCGCCCAGTCCGCGAGCGCGACCCGGCCGGAGGCGCCGCGGTGCGGAGCCACGACGAGCCGTACGGCCTTGCGCCCGGTGAGGTCCACATGGACGGGGACGGCCGGGTCCCGGCCGTCGACCTTCCCGGACTGCCACAGCCGGACCCCGTCGGCGTAGACGGAGAAGGAGACCTTGCCGAGGCCGAGGGTCATGTCGTCCACACCGGCCAGCGCGTCGTAGGCGGTGCACTGCCGGTTGAGGGCGATCGTGACGAAGGAGCCGCCGTGGACGGTCGCCCCGCGCGCGTACCGCTTGCCGTCGATCGACATGCCGTGGCGCTGCCACACCCAGCTGCTCTCGCCCAGCGCGATCTCGGGCCGGGTGCCGTCGCCCTCGACGTCGTAGCGCAGGTCGCTCAACTCGTAGACCACCGCGGCGGGCGGCGTCGGGGTCGGCGTGGGAGTCGGCCTGGGGCTGGGCTCCGGGGCGGGGGTGGGCGCCGGCTTCGGCTTCCGCGTGGGCTGCGGAGCCGGTGTGGCCGTCGGGGCCGGGCTGGGCGTGGGGGCCGGCCGGGGGGCGAGCGCCACCGGCTCGGGCGTGGGCTTCCGCCTCGGCGGGGTGGGCCTCGGGGGCTGCGGCCGTACGAGCGGCGCGGACGGCGAGGGCTCGGCGGCCTCCCTCGCCGGCTGGCCGTGGTCCACCAGGGCGAGGGCCACCACGGCGGCGGCGACCGCGACGACACCGGCCGCGATGCCCACCTTCACCGGTGCCGCGAGCCCCTCCGCGGCGGCGGCACCGCCGGCCCCACCGGAGGACCCGCCGGCCGCGGCGGCACCCGCGGCCCCGGCCCCGGCGCTGCCGGCCACGATGCCGAGCGCCTTGGCGTATCCCGCGGCCCCGAACCAGCCGAGGACCGCGACCGGGACGACCCCCGGGATGCCGCTCGCGACCTCATCGAGCTGCGCGGCCGCAAGCCGGCACCCGGCGCACTCCTCCAGGTGCTTGCGCAGGCCCCGCTCGGCGCGGACGCGGAGCTTGCGGCGGGCGTAGGTGCCGAGCTGGTCGGCGTAGCGGGCGCACTCCTCGTCGCCGGTGAGGGCGGCGCTCACGTGGGCCTGGAGGTAGGCCTGCTTCAGCCCCTCACGCGCGCGGCTGGCGAGCACGCGTGTGCCGTTGGCGTCCAGCCCGAAGAGAACGGCCACCTCGCTCGGGGACTCGTCCTCCACCTCGGTGTGCCACAGCACGGCCTGCCAGCGCTCGGGCAGGGAGCGGAAGGCCCGCATGGCCATGGACTGCTCGGCCTCGTGCAGGGCGCGGACATCGGCGCCCGGGTCGAGGCTGCCGCCGTCGGAGACCTCCGGCGCCCAGGCGGACCGCTGGGCGAAGGCGACGAAGTCGTCGACGAGTTGTTCCCGCCGGGAGGACCTGGCCCAGTGCGCGGCGACGCGCCGTACCGAGGTCAGCAGATAGGCCCGCACGGCGTGCTCGGGCCCCGAACCGCCGCGCACCGCCTGGAGCATGCGGGCGAAGACCTCGGCGGCGAGGTCGTCGGCGGTGTGCCCGTCGCGGCAGCAGGTGCGCGCATAGCGCCGCACCGCGTCGGCGTGCCGCCGGTACAGCGCCACGTACGCGGAGTCGTCGCCGCCCCGCATACGCTCGATCAGCTCGCCGTCGCCGGGCGGCACCTCCCGCGCCGGCGGCAGAAGGCCGCCCTCGCGCTGGGCCGGCACGCTCCGGCCGGCCGGGCCGCGCTCCGGCTCCGCCCGACCACCCTGACCGGGCACCCGCGGCGAGCTCAGGCCCACGGCCTCCGTGTCGTCGTCACCGCGTGACCCGCCCCACCCGTCAACGCCCATCGCGGAAAGCCCCCGACACCGGCCCAGCCCAACCCGTCACGGGCTCAGACTGCCACATTGTCTATTCTTCAAGGACCCATCGGACATCCTGTCACCCATCCGAGCACACCCCCACGAACAGCCCCGAACACCACCCGGCCGAGCGAGCCAACTCCCGTGAATCGGCACGGTGGTAGGCCGCCGACGGTGGAGTGCCCGCCGAGCCCCGCAAGCTCCCGGCGCCGGACGCGGCCCGCAAGGGCCACCCGCACCCCGAACGGCAGGGCAGAGCCGCTCGGGATGCGGGTGGGAACGAGATCCCCTCGTGGGTCCGGCCGCTACGCGGGACGCGACCGCAGGCCCTCCAGGAGGATGTCCAGCAGCCGCGCGGACGCCGCCGCCTGCTGCGCGGCATCCGGCAGGGACGGCGCCGCCGTGGCGATCACCAGCAGCACGTCGGACACGGACACGTCCGGCCGCAACTCACCCGCCGCCCGGGCCCGCTCCACCAGCTGCCCGACCACCTCGAGCAGCGCCCCGACCCCGCTGGTGTCGGACGGCACCACAGGCTCCTCGGACACCAGCCGCAGCTCACCGGCGGCGGGCTGCACCCGCTGCTGCGGCACCCGGGCCTCCTCGGCGGCACCCGCCGGGCCGGCGGAGCCGACCCGCAGCACCTGCGGCGGCAGCAACCGCCCCGCCCCCGACGCGACAGACGTCCGCAGGAACCGGGACAGCGCCGACCACGGCTCGTCCTCCTGCCCCAGCGCGGTCCGCGCCTGCTCGGTCAGCCGCGCGGTCTCCTCCTCGGCTATCCGGCGGACCAGCACGTCCTTGCTGGGAAAGCGCCGGTACACCGTGCCGACCCCGACCCGCGCGCGCCGCGCCACGTCCTCCATCGGCGCGCCGTACCCCAGCTCGCCGAACACCTCACGCGCCGCACGCAGCACGTGCTCCAGATTGCGCTGTGCGTCCACCCGCAGCGGCGTCGTACGCGGCCCGTCCGCGCGTCCGTTGCCCGCCGCCGGGCTCATCGCCCCGCCACCGGTCGCGACGGCGGTTGCGGATGACCAATGCGTGTCCTGAACATGCATGCTTTCCCCCGGTAATGACGTCTCCCCCCGGAGACTCCCCGCCACTGATTCCGGAGTGCGCGGAAGTAACACCGATCGCTACCGGGTCCGCCCGTCGCGGCACCCGCTCGACCACAATCCCTACACCCCGTCGACACACGAACATAGTTGAGAGGCAGTCAATTCAGAAGGGGCAGGTTCCGCACAGTGCGCCCCCCGATCGGAGTACGGGTCATGTACGTCCCGATTCCCCACCTTCGTTCCCTCTCGTCCGCCCCCGCTGACCTGCCCCCTTTCGTCCCGTCCGAACACCGCGCCCGGCCCGGCGCACACCCGGCCGCCGGTCACACAAATTGTCGGGGCTGTGGACAAACAACAGCGCCGGGTGCGTCATGGGACGGTGAAGGAACGTGCGCGCATTCTGGTTGTCGGCGGCGGCTACGTCGGGATGTACACGGCCCTGCGTCTCCAGCGGAAGCTGAAGGCCGAGCTCGGGCGGGGTGAGGTCGAGATCACCGTCGTCACCCCCGACCCCTACATGACGTACCAGCCGTTCCTGCCCGAAGCGGCCGCGGGTTCGATTTCCCCTCGTCATGTCGTCGTACCGCTGCGTCGCGTTCTGGACCACTGCCATGTCGTCACGGGCGAGGTGACCTCCATCGACCACGCGGTGCGCACCGCCGCCGTCACCACCCTCGCCACCGAGGAGGAGGGCCGGGCCGCCGAACTGCTCGGCTACGACGAACTCGTGCTCGCCCCCGGCTCCATCTCCCGCGCCCTGCCCATCCCCGGCCTCGCCGAGTACGGCATCGGCTTCAAGACCGTCGAGGAGGCCATCGGGCTGCGCAACCACGTCATCGAGCAGATGGACATCGCCTCCTCCACCCGCGACCCCGCCATCCGCGACGCCGCCCTCACCTTCGTCTTCGTCGGCGGCGGCTACGCGGGCGTGGAGGCGCTCGGCGAACTGGAGAACATGGCCCGCTACGCCGCGCGCTACTACCACAACGTCCGCGCCGAGGACATGAAGTGGATCCTCGTGGAGGCCACCGACCGCATCCTCCCCGAGGTCGGCGAGGAGATGGGCCGCTACACCGTGACCCAGCTGCGCCGCCGCAACATCCAGGTGCTGCTGGACACCCGCCTGGAGTCCTGCGCCGACCGGGTCGCCGTGCTCAGCGACGGCCAGCGCTTCCCGACCCGTACGGTCGTGTGGACCGCCGGCGTCAAGCCCCACCCGCTGCTCGCCGCCACCGACCTGCCGCTCACCGGCCGCGGCCGTCTGAAGTGCACCGCCGAGCTGACCGTCGACGGCGCCGAACACGCCTGGGCGGCGGGCGACGCGGCCGCCGTACCCGACGTCACGGCCGCCGAACCCGGCACCGAGACCGCCCCCAACGCCCAGCACGCCGTCCGCCAGGCCAGGGTCCTCGGCGACAACATCGCGCACGCACTGCGCGGCGAACCGCTGGAGACCTACGCGCACCGGTACGTCGGCTCGGTCGCCTCCCTCGGCTTCCACAAGGGCGTCGCCCAGGTCTACGGGCGCAGGCTGAAGGGCTACCCTGCCTGGTTCATGCACCGCGTCTACCACCTCAGCAGGGTGCCCACCTTCAACCGCAAGGCGAGGGTCCTCGCGGAATGGACCCTCGCCGGGCTCTTCAAACGGGAGATCGTCTCGCTCGGTTCACTCGAACACCCGCGAGCCGAGTTCGAACTCGCGGCCGGTGGAAAGCCTCCTCACAGCCCCTCGGACGACCCGAAGGAGTCGTCCTGACCGGACCGAGGAACTCCACGGACCGCTCAGGCGTCTGACGGATGTCGCCGCGGCCCGCTTCCTGCCAGACTGCCCACGTCCTCGGACGGGTCACCCGCCCGCCCTCAGCACCCACGAGGCTTTCCCCACAGTGAACTTCACGCGCTGGAGCGCCCGGCTCCCCGGAACGCAGCGCCGCGCCGCCGCGCGGACCGAGCCCCCGGCCTCCCCGGACCGGCGGGGGGAAGGCTCCGTCCCCGCGGCCCGCGCCGAACAGCCGGCCGACGGCACCTCGCCGGTGCCCGCCGTCGACGAACTGCCCGCGCGCGACGTCCTGGACCGCGTCCCGGCCCTGGTCGCCCTCGTCCACGGCCCCGACCACCGCATCGCCTACGTCAACGACGCCTACACCGCCGCCTTCGGCACCCGCCCCACGGACGCGCCGGCCCGCGAGGCGCTGCCCGAACTCGCCGAGCTGGGCCTGCTCCCGCTCCTCGACCAGGTGCTGCGCAGCGGCAAGCCCCGCACCCTGAAGTCCCGCAGGGCGGTGGACGGCCGCTCGTACACCTTCACCTGCACCCCCGTCGCCGAGGACGGCGACCGCGACGGCGGCGTGCTGGTCTTCGCGACCGACGTCACCGACCACGCCGAGGCCGCCGAGCGCCTGCGCGCCAGCGAGCGCCGCCAGCGCGAGACGGCGGTGACCCTACAACGCTCGCTGCTCCCCCAGGAGCTGGAGCAGCCCGACGACCTGCGCATCGCCGCCACCTACCAGCCCGGCGGCACCGAGGCCGCGGTCGGCGGCGACTGGTACGACGTGATCACCCTCGGCGGCGGCCGCACCGCCCTGGTCATCGGCGACGTGATGGGCCGGGGCGTGCGCGCCGCGGCCGTCATGGGCCAGCTCCGCACGGCCGTCCGCGCCTACGCCCGCCTGGACCTGCCCCCGCACGAGGTGCTCCAGCTCCTCGACGGCCTCGCCACCGAGATCGACGCCAACCAGATCGCCACCTGCGTCTACGCCGTCCACGACCCCACCGAGGGCCGGCTGGTGTACGCCTCCGCCGGGCACCTGCCGATCCTCGTCCGCGACGAGAACGGCACGGTCTCCCGCGCCGACGAGCCCACCGGCCCGCCGCTCGGCACCGGCGGCTGGATGCACTCCTCCGGTTCCATCGCCCTCGGCCCCGGCGCCACCGCCGTCCTCTACACGGACGGCCTGGTCGAGCGCAGGGACGAGGACCTGGACGAGGGCATCGCCGCGCTGGAGGGCGCCCTCGCCGGCGCCACCGGCACCCCGCAGGTCGTCTGCGACCGCCTCGTCCGCTCGGCCGGCGTCACCGCCGACCACGACGACGACGTGGCCGTCCTGGTCCTCCAGCACCCGGCGCGCACGGGTCCCGACGGCGACCTCTTCCGCAACGCGGCCCTGGAACTCCTCGGCGGTGTCGAGGCGGCCCCGCGCGCGCGTGCCTTCGCCTCCGGCGTCCTCACCAGCTGGCGTTTCCCCGCCGAACTGCACGACCTCGGCGTCCTCGCCACCAGCGAGCTGGTCGCCAACAGCCTCCAGCACGGCACCCCGCCCATGCGTCTCAGACTCCGCCGCACCGACCGCAGGCTCATCGTCGAGGTCACCGACGGCGACGACCACCTGCCCCGGCGCCGCCGAGCCGAACCGGGCGACGAGTCCGGCCGGGGCATCGCGATCGTGGCGACGATCGCCTCGAACTGGGGCTGCCGCCGCACCCCCGGCGGCGGCAAGGCGGTGTGGTGCGAGTTCGTCCTCCCCAGGGCGAGACCATGACCCGCGGCCCCGGCCGCCCGCGCGGCACCCGCCCGGACACCGCGCCCGGTGTGAGAAGCTCCCCCATGGCAGACACACACCGCAGCAACGAAGGCCCAGAGGGGTACGACGTCCAGAGCGCCCCGATCATGGGCCCGTTCGTGGCCGAGCTGCTGGACGCGGTGGACCTCGGCCCCGGGGACGCCGTCCTGGACCTCGCCTGCGGCACGGGCTTCGTCGCCCACGCGGCCGCCCCCCTGGTCGGCCCCACCGGACGGGTCTTCGGCGCCGACATCGACGAGGGCATGATCAGGGTCGCCCGGGATCGCCACCCGCGCCTCTACCCGGACATCGAATTCACCGCGGCCCCCGCCGACCGCCTCCCCTACGACACCGCCGTCTTCGACGCGGTCGTCTGCCAGCAGGGCGCCCAGTTCTTCCCCGACCTGACCGCCGCCCTCACCGAGGCGGCCCGCGTCACCCGGCCGGACGGCCGCTTCGCCGCCACCGTCTGGGCCCCCGTCGAACGCCAGCCCTACTTCCTCGCCGAGCAGGTCGCCCTTCAGGAGTACGGCGGCCCGGAGACCCCCGGCCACTTCGCGCGGGCGTTCACCCGCACCGCCGAGCAGCTCACCACCGCCCTGCGCGCGGCCGGCTACCGCGACACCGCCCACCGCGAGGTCACGTTCGCCATCGCCCTGCCCCCGCTGGACACCTACGCCTACGACCACCTGTCCGCCCTCTGGGGCAGCCTGGTCAAGCAGGCCGGCGGCACGGAGGCCCTCACCCGGGCGGCCCGGCTGGTCCGCGACGAGCTCGCCGGGCACACCGCCGCCGACGGCACGGCCACGCTCCCCTTCACCGCACTCCTGGTCACGGCGACCCGCTGACACCCCCGGCCGGCATACGACGACGGCCGCCACCCGGAGGTGACGGCCGTCGCGGACCGGCGGGGCTCACGCCTCCGCGGCCACCGGCTCCGCGGGCGCCCCGCCGTGCGTGACCACACGGCTGCCGCGCGCCGTCCACGGCCGGTCCTGCACGGGGGTGAGCCCCCGGCCGAGCCGCAGCGCCAGACAGGTGATCCCCAGCGAGAACAGCAGGAAGGTCACGATGTACGGCCCGTGCAGCGAGGCCCCCAGGGGCCCGCCGACCGCCGGACCGACGGCCAGCGCGAGCTGCTTGACCAGCGCGAACGCCGAGTTGTACTGCCCGGCCATGCCCTCCGGCGCCAGATCGGCGACCAGCGGGGCGACCGTCGGCGACAGCATCGCCTCGCCCAGCCCGAACAGCGCGTACGTCGACACGAAGGCGGCCGTGGCCATCTCCCGGCTGCCGTGCCCCAGCCCCGCGTACCCGGCGGCCAGCCAGGCCACGGCCCAGATGAGACCCACCGCGGCGATCACCCGCGAGCGCCGGCGCCGCTCCACGAACCTCAGCACGGCGAACTGCGCGACCACGATCATCAGCGTGTTCGCGGCCAGCGCCGTGCCCAGCGCGGAGGTGGATATCCCGGCGGCCTCCACGCCGTACGCGCTCAGCCCCGACTCGAACTGCCCGTAGCAGGCGAAGAAGAGCACGAAGCCCAGCACACACAGCTGCACCATCGCCCGGTTGCCGAGCAGCTGCTTCCAGCCGCCCTTCGACGACCGCGCGGGCGCGCCCTCGATCCGCGGCGAGTGCGGCATCCGCACCGTCGACATCACCACGACCAGCAGCAGGAACACCGCCGCCTCGATCGCGAACAGCAGGGTGAACGACGACACGCGCGTGGTGTCGACCAGGTGACCGCCGATGAGGCCGCCTATCCCGAGCCCCAGGTTCTGCAGGAAGAACTGCGTCGCGAACGCCCGCGAGCGGGTGTCGGCCGTCGAGCAGTCCACGATCATCGTCGCCAGCGCCGGCTGCATCACGGCCTGCCCGGCACCGAGCGCGACCGCGGCCGCCAGTACGGCCGCCGCACTGCCCGCGAGTCCCAGGCCCAGCGCCCCGAGCGCGGCGGCGACCAGGGCGGCGAGCAGGACCGGCAGCGGGCCGCGCCGCACGATCGCCCGGCCGGCGAACGGCAGCACGATCAGCGCGGCCACGGCGAAGACGGCGAGCACGAGTCCCGCCGTCATGGCTCCCAGGCCCCGCACCTGCGCCACATAGACATACAGGTAGGGGACCGTGAAGCCGAGCCCGAAAGCGCTGAGTGCGTTGCCCACGTGGATCCGGCGCATCGCTGCGCCCCTCGCCCTGGTCACGTTCACCTCTCTCAGTAGTTAGCCCTGAAGACTTCAAAGCTAAAGTTCGAAGCTAAAGAGTACACAGTGAAGGACTTCAAGGCAAAGGGACTGCGTGCGATACTGGCGCCCATGGCCGACACCCCGGACGTCGCCGAGCCGACGCTCGAAGAACAGATCGCCGCCTACCAGCGCGAGTTCCAGGACCTCGACCCGCAGGTCGAGAAGATCGTGTCGGCGCTGTCCCGGCTGAACCGCCGGATGAACGTCGCCTACGGCCGCCAGACCTCCGGCCTCGGCATCAGCAACGCCGAGTGGGAGGTCCTCAAGGCCCTCGTGCTCTCCGGTGCCCCGTACCGCATGGGCCCCAGCGACCTCGCGAAGCGCCTCGGTCTCACGCCGGCCGCCATGACCCACCGGATCGACCGCATGGTCTCCGAAGGACTGGTGACCCGTGAGCGGGACGAGTCCAACCGAGTGAGGGTCATCGTCGAGCTGACCCCGGAGGGGCGAGAGAAGTGGCTGGAGGCAATGCGCCTGGCGACCGTGTTCGAGGAGGACCTGCTCCAGGACCTCACGCCGGCCGAGCGTGCGGTGCTCGGCGAGGTCCTGACCAGGCTCCTGCGCAGGGTGGAGCACGCCCAGCCGGACGCCGGCGGCCGCCTCAGCGACCTCGACTGAGACCGACGGAAAAAATCTTGACAGGGTGGGTTGACACGCCCATCGTCCGTCCGTAAAGTTCTTCGGGTTGCCACGGAGCCGTAACGCTTCTGCGGCAGCACCTCAGCCGCTTCGAGCGGCACCCTCACACCACAAGCACGATCTCCCAACGGGGTTGTTTTCGGCGTGCCCGAATTCAATTCGAATAGGGACTCGGCGGCCCGATTGGGAATCGCTGGACGGATCCGCTAGGGTTTGAGACGTCGGAACGGCCCAACGGCCGGGAGGACAAGCCCCGCTGACTGGGGGTCAGGCCCGAAAGGATCTGATAGAGTCGGAACCGCCGGAAAGGGAAACGCGAGAGCGGGAACCTGGAAAGCACCGAGGAAATCGGATCGAGAAAAGATCTGATAGAGTCGGAAACACCGAAGGGAAGCCCGGAGGAAAGCCCGAGAGGGTGAGTACAAAGGAAGCGACCGTTCCTTGAGAACTCAACAGCGTGCCAAAAATCAACGCCAGATATGTTGATACCCCGTCTCCGGTCGTCAGATCGGGGCGAGGTTCCTTTGAAATAACACAGCGAGGACGCTGTGTGCGAGGGGACTATTCCTCCTCTCGCACCGCTCTCGTGGTGTTCAACCGGATTACCGGTAAACATTCACGGAGAGTTTGATCCTGGCTCAGGACGAACGC
>NZ_JBSGDB010000072.1:0-25778 GCF_053602155.1 Streptomyces sp. NPDC004561 | reverse complement strand
GCCGTACGGGCGCACATCGGTGAGGTCGAGGACAAGTTCCTCGCAACCGTCCTCCTCGGCAGCGGCCTGGTCTTCACGGCCACCATGTTCGGCGCCGCAGCGTCACCGGCCGGGACGCGTACCGCACGGCGTTGGTCACGACCTCGCTGACCAGCAGCTCCACCGAGTCCGTCAGCTCCTCCAGATCCCAGCGGGCGAGCGCGCGCCGGGCCAGCCGGCGGGCCTGGCCCGGGGCGGAGTCCTCCGGCTCCAGCGTCCAGTAGGCGACATCGCTCGGCGCGATCCCGTCGAAGCGGGCCGCGAGCAGCGCGATGTCGTCGTCCCGGTCTCCCGGGCCGAGCATGTCGAGCACCTCGTCGCACAGGGCTTCCAGCGGCGGCGGATGGTCGGGGCCGGTCAACTGGGCGGTGGCGGCCAGCCTTTCGCGCAGCTGCTCTATGCCCGTCCACACGTCCCGCAGCCGGGACTCCACCAGGCCGTCGGTGTACAGCAGCAGCGTCGCCCCGGCGGGCGCGTCCAGCTCGACCGCCTCGAAGTCCACCCCGCCGACGCCGATCGGCGCGCCCGGCGGCACCCGCAGCACCTCGGCCCGCCCGCCCAGATGCAGCAGCACGGGCGGCGGATGGCCGGCGTTGGCGATCGTGATCCGGTGCGTGACCGGGTCGTAGACCGCGTACAGACAGGTCGCCATGCGGTCGGTGCCCAGGCGCTGCGCCTGCTCGTCCAGGTGGTGCAGCACCTCCTGCGGGGGCAGGTCGAGCCCGGCCAGGGTCTGCGCGGTGGTGCGCAGCTGGCCCATGATCGCCGCCGAGGTCATGGAGTGGCCCATGACGTCGCCGACGACCAGCGCGACCCGGCTGCCGGGCAGCGGGATCGCGTCGTACCAGTCGCCGCCCACCCGCGCGGTCTCCGCGGCCGGCAGATAGCGGGAGGCCAGACGGACCCCCGTCGGGCGGGGCAGGGTCTCCGGCAGCATGGTGCGCTGCAGCTCGTCGGCGATGTAGGCCTCCCGGCCGTACAGCACCGCCTTGTCGATGCCGAGGGCGCTGTGCGTGGCCAGCTGCGCGGCCACCAGCAGGTCGTCCGCCTCGAACGCGAGCCGCTCCGGACGGCGCAGGAACAGGGCGGCCCCGATCACCCGGCGCCGGCCGCGCAGCGGCGCGAGGATCGCGTGCTGCCCGGTCGGCACCAGCGCCTCCGCGCCGTCGCCCAGCAGCTCGGGCAGCGCGGACCGGGCGGCGGGCGCGTCCGCGAACACCGGCCGCACCCCGCGCAGCACCTCGTTCAGCGCGCCGCCGGGCCGCACCTCGCACAGCTCGGTCGTCAGCGACGACAGCTCCGCCAGCGCGGTCGGCTCCGGCTCCGGCTCGAAGGCCGGCGGCAGCGGCACCCCGTCGGTGTCCCGCTCCTCCGGGATCCGGTCGGTACGGCGCAGCCGCAGCACCACCGGTCCGGTGGGCCGCTCGTCGCCGACCGGCAGCGGATCGCGCAGATAGACCAGGATCGCGTCCGAGAACGTCGGCACGGTGGCCCGGCACAGACCCATCACGATCTCGTCCAGGTCCAGGCCGCGGGCGATCCGCCGGGTGGCCGCGCCGACGAACCGCAGCCGGTCCCCGTCGCGCCGCATGGGCATCGGCCGCCCCGCCGGCAGTCCGCGCCCGGTACGGCGCTCCTGGCCGCCCGGCGCCCGTTCCTGCTCGGCGCCGGGCTGCGGCGGGATGGCCTCCGGCGCCGGGCGCGGGCGATGGGCGGCGCCGGCTTCGGCGGTGGCGGGCTGGGAGTGCTCGGGGCCGTTGACTGGGGGCTCCTTCCCCTTGCCGTCCTTTCCCTTGCCACAGGGCTTGGCGGTGCCCGGCCCGGAGGGCGTTCCGTCGGCCCGGGCCTGCACCGGTAAGGCGGGCGTACCCAGTGGCTTCGGGGTACGCACGAGCGCCCCGCGGGTCTCCGCGGGGTCGGCGCCCGGCTTGGGGCGCTCGAAGGAGGTGGGCTGCTCCGTCACGCGTGTCGCATCCATCCGTCCGGGGCTGCGCGCCGGGCGCGCAGATGGTCCCGCAGAAGTCCCGATACCCGCAATACGTGCCCCAGGAACGGAATTTCCGCGTGGTCAGGCGTTGCTCCGGTGCCACCGGCGAGGCCTGCGCGGCCGGCGGTGTTGCCCTGATACCCCTCGTTCACGTTCTGGCCGCCCCTCGGTGACGTTCGGTCAAGCCCGGCGCATGCACCGGGAGTTGCTGCTCCTTAGCGCCCTTGCGGAGGACGATCCTACGTTTCTTGCCCGGGGGCGCATCAAGGGTCTCATGAGGACACGTGCGCGGGTGTACGGTCCCAGTCCTCGGGGAGTGACGGTACCGCCCAGGACGGATCCGGGCGCCAGTGCTGCCAGCCGTCCGAGAACGGCGGCCCCCAGGCCCGGATCGTGGCCACCGCGGCGTGCCCGGCGGCCCGGACCCGCTCGGCTGTCCCCGGGGCCATCAGCCCGTCCCGCTGGGCCTGCGCGAACTCGTCCTCGTCCCGCCAGTGCCAACTGCGGTCGGGGTGCACGGAGATGTCCAGGAAGTGGTCCTCCGAGTCCACTCCGTCCACCCAACGGACCAGGGGCTCCTCAAGGTTGACGTACCAGTTCTTGAAGCGCCAGCCCGGCTCCCAGAACAGCCACACCGACCAGGGCCGGCCGGGCTGGGCCAGCTTCAGCACGCCGGTGCCGAACCAGCGGTCCCGCCGCACCACGCGCGGCTTGGTGTAGCGGGACTCCAGCGGCTCGGAATGCACCGGCGTGCCGTCGGCCAGGACCGGCCGCACGCACTCGGTGCCGGGCGCCAGCCACACCGCGAGCAGGTCCTCGTCGTCGCGTACGACGGTGACGGGCCGGGCGATGTGGACGTGCGCGCCGGCGTTCTCCCGGTAGCGCCACAGGATCTGGGTTCCCGGTGCCCAGTACGCCGCAGGTCCCGCCGCCACCCGTCTCACCGCTCCGTCGTCCGTCATGCACAGATATTAGGTGCCGTAGGCATACGACGCTGCGGCGCGTGTCACGGTTCTGGACCGGTGGCCGGAAAGGTTCGCTCGTGGTTACGGGCGCGTCATCCGCAGGACATCCAGCGCCTCGTCGAGCTGTTCCGGCGTCAGGTCGCCGCGCTCGACGTACCCGCCCTCCAGCACGACCTGCCGGATGGTCTTCCGCTCCGCGAGGGACCTCTTGGCGACCTTGGCGGCCTCCTCGTACCCGATGTACCTGTTCAGCGGGGTCACCACGGACGGCGACGACTCGGCGTACTCGCGGGCGCGTTCGCGGTCGGCGGTGATGCCGTCGACGGTCCGGTCGGCGAGCAGCCGCGAGACGTTGGCGAGCAGCCGGATCGACTCCAGGACGTTCTTCGCGATGACCGGGAGCATGACGTTCAGCTCGAAGTTCCCGGCGGCACCGGCGGTGGCGATGGTGGCGTCGTTCCCGACGACCTGGGCGGCGACCATCAGCACGGCCTCGGGCACGACCGGGTTGACCTTCCCCGGCATGATCGACGAACCCGGCTGCAGATCGGGCAGCCGGATCTCGGCGAGACCCGTGCGCGGTCCCGAGGACATCCAGCGCAGATCGTTGGCGATCTTCGTCAGCCCGACCGCGATGGTCCTGAGCTGGCCGCTGGTCTCCACGATCCCGTCCCGGGCGCCCTGCGCCTCGAAGTGGTCGCGGGCCTCGGTGAGCGGCAGCCCGGTGACCCGGGCGACCTCCTTGATGACGGCGGCGGAGAAACCGGGCGGCGTGTTGATTCCGGTGCCGACCGCGGTGCCGCCCAGCGGAAGCTCGGCCAGCCGGGGCAGCGAGGCGCGCAGCCGCTCGACGCCGTACCGCACCTGCGCCGCGTACCCGCCGAACTCCTGACCGAGCGTCACCGGTGTCGCGTCCATCAAGTGCGTGCGCCCCGACTTCACGACGTCGGCGAACTCCTCGCTCTTGCGCGCGAGGGCGCCGGCGAGGTGCTCCAGGGCCGGGATCAGGTCGTGCGTGACCGCGGCCGTGGCCGCGATGTGGATGGAGGACGGGAAGACGTCGTTGGACGACTGCGAGGCGTTGACATGGTCGTTCGGGTGCACGTCCCGGCCGAGCCGCTCGCTCGCCAGCGTGGCGACGACCTCGTTGGTGTTCATGTTGGACGACGTCCCCGAGCCCGTCTGGAACACGTCCACCGGGAAGTGCTCGTCCCACTTCCCGGCGGCGACCTCCCCGGCCGCCTCCTGGACGGCCTCCGCCACGTCCTTGTCCAGCACCCCGAGTTCGGCGTTCACCTTCGCCGCGGCCGCCTTGATCCGCGCCAGCGCCTCGATGTGCGCCCGCTCCAGACGCTGCCCCGACACGGGAAAGTTCTCCACGGCGCGCTGGGTCTGCGCCCGCCACTTGGCATGCGCCGGAACCCGGACCTCACCCATGGAGTCGTGCTCGATGCGGTATTCGCTCATGCCCGGTACAGCGACCGGCGGGGCGCGGATGTTCCGGGGGCTGGGCCGTCCGGGGACGGCCCGGCCCCCGTGCGGCTCAGGCCAGACCGGGCCCGCGCACCGGGATGGAGGTGAACGTCGGCGCCGGGGCGGGGTCCTGGAAGAAGTCGTTGCCCTTGTCGTCGACGACGATGAAGGCCGGGAAGTCCTCGACCTCGATCTTCCAGACGGCCTCCATGCCCAGCTCCTCGTACTCGAGGACCTCGACCTTCTTGATGCAGTCCTGGGCGAGGCGGGCGGCGGGGCCGCCGATGGAGCCGAGGTAGAAGCCGCCGTGCGCGTCGCACGCGTCGGTGACCTGCTTGCTGCGGTTGCCCTTGGCGAGCATCACCTTGGAGCCGCCCGCCGCCTGGAACTGCGCCACGTACGAGTCCATGCGGCCGGCCGTCGTCGGGCCGAAGGAACCGGAGGCGTAGCCCTCGGGGGTCTTCGCCGGGCCCGCGTAGTACACCGGGTGGTCCTTCAGGTACTGCGGCATCTCCTCGCCCGCGTCCAGGCGCTCCTTGATCTTGGCGTGCGCGATGTCGCGGGCCACGACCAGCGGGCCGGTCAGGGACAGGCGGGTCTTCACCGGGTACTTCGTCAGCTCGGCGAGGATCGTGTCCATCGGCTGGTTGAGGTCGATCCGGACGACGTCGGAGGACTCGTCGAGGTGCTCGTCCGTGGTCTCCGGGAGGAAGCGCGCCGGGTCCGTCTCCAGCTGCTCCAGGAAGACGCCCTCGGCCGTGATCTTGGCGACCGCCTGGCGGTCGGCCGAGCAGGAGACGGCGATGGCGACCGGGCAGGACGCGCCGTGCCGGGGCAGGCGGACCACGCGGACGTCGTGGCAGAAGTACTTGCCGCCGAACTGCGCGCCGATGCCGATCTTCTGGGTCAGCTCGAAGACCTTCTCCTCCAGCTCCTTGTCCCGGAACCCGTGGCCGAGCGGGGAGCCCTCGGCCGGCATGTCGTCCAGGTAGTGCGCGGAGGCGTACTTGGCGGTCTTCAGCGCGTACTCGGCGCTGGTGCCGCCGACGACGATCGCCAGGTGGTACGGCGGGCAGGCGGCCGTACCGAGCGAACGGATCTTCTCCTCCAGGAACCTCATCATGGAGGCCTCGTTCAGGACGGCCTTCGTCTCCTGGTACAGGAAGGACTTGTTGGCGGAGCCGCCGCCCTTCGCCATGAACAGGAACTTGTAGGCGCCGCCGTCCGTCGCGTACAGCTCGATCTGGGCCGGCAGGTTGGAGCCGGTGTTCTTCTCCTCCCACATGGTGAGCGGAGCCATCTGCGAGTAGCGCAGGTTGAGCCTGGTGTAGGCGTCGTAGATGCCGTGGGAGAGGTGCCGCTCGTCGGCGCCCTCGGTGAGGACGTTCTGGCCGCGCTTGCCCATGACGATCGCCGTGCCGGTGTCCTGGCACATGGGCAGGACGCCTGCCGCCGCGATGTTCGCGTTCTTCAGCAGGTCGAGCGCGACGAACTTGTCGTTGGCGGAGGCCTCGGGGTCGTCGATGATGCGTCGCAGCTGGGCGAGGTGGGCCGGGCGCAGGTAGTGCTGGATGTCGTGGATGGCCTCCTCGGCCAGCTTGCGCAGCGCCTCCGGCTCCACCTTGAGGAACGTCCGCCCGTCGGGCCCCTCGACCGTGGAGACGCCCTCGGACGTCACCAGTCGGTAGGGGGTGGTGTCCTCTCCTTGGGGGAGCAGATCGGTGTATGCGAACTCAGGCATCTCAGCCCATTCCTCACTCTGACGGACGGCGCCCGCCGACGCTGGCGGGCCTCACCAGCCTAGAACCTGCCGCCGACACGGAACCTGTGAGGTAAGGCTCAGCGCGTGTGAGGTGGGGCTCAGCCCCGACACGCCCGAAGCCGCCCCCACCCCCTAGTCGCGATCTATCGCGTTTCGGTACGCTGCTGCCGTGGACCTTCAGAAGCCCGCCCGAACCCAGGACGCCGCACCGAGCGTCTCCGCACTGCGCGCCTCGGACGCCGACCGCGACCGGGTCGCCGACATCCTCCGTGAGGCCCTCGCCGAGGGCCGGCTGACCGCCGACGAGCACGCCGAGCGCGTGGACGGCGTGCTGAACGCCAAGACGGTGGGTGAGCTGGAGGTCTTCATCCAGGACCTGCCCGCGGCCCACCAGCGCCAGGCGGGCCCCGCCTACACCGCCGCCCCGTCCCACCCCACCGCGGGCGCGATCCCGGCCGAGGCCGACGCCAACGTGGTGGCGGTCTTCAGCAGCGCGGTGCGCAGGGGCCGCTGGCGCGCGGGGCGCCGGCTGCACGCGTACTCCGTCTTCGGCAGCGTGGAGATCGACCTCAGCGAGGCGATCTTCGAGTACCAGCAGGTCGTGATCAAGGCCGTCTCGGTCTTCGGCGACGTCCAGATCCGCGTCCCGGAGAACGTGTCGCTGCGCGGCACCGGCGGCGGTGTCCTCGGCAACTTCGAGGTGGACACGCTGGACTCGGTCGAGTCCGACGCGCCGGTCGTCTACGTCGACGGATGGGCCGTGCTCGGCAATGTGGAGGCGCGCCCCAAGCGCGGCAAGCGGGTGGCCGACATCCTGGACCGGGTGCAGAGCAGGGTCGACCGGAAGCTGGAGCGCGTCCAGGACAAGGTCGACAGGAAGCTGCGCAAACACCTGGACCGTTGACGGTCGCGAATCCCCCGGTAAACGGAAGGACCCGGTCCTGCCCTCGGGCGGGTCCGGGGGCGCGAACGAGCCGCCGCGCGCCTGCTGTTGGGAACGCTGTGCATAGGCGCGCGTACAGCGGGTAGGGCTTGCTGCATCGTCTCTCGCTCGCGAAGCCGTCGTCAGGAGTAGACCGTGCTGCAACCGCCGCATTCGTCCCTGCAGGTAGCCGCCGTACCGGCCCCGCGGGTGCCAGCACGCGACAGGGATCAGGACGCACCCTGGCACACCGAGGCGGTGTGCCGGCGCGACGAGGCCGGCCTGTTCTTCGCCCCGTCGAAGGAGCCGACCGCCGCACGGCTGTCCCGTGAGGAGGCGGCCAAGCGGGTGTGTGCCCGCTGTCCGGTCATGGTCGAGTGCCGCGAGCACGCCCTGCTCCAGCCCGAGCCCTACGGCGTCTGGGGCGGCCTCACCGCGGCGGAGCGCCGTGTGGTCCTGGCCAGGCGCCGCCGCCGGGAGATGGAGCTGAAGAAGACGGCGGGGACGACGGCCAACCGCATAGCGGGTTAGGGAAGCGGAGCGAGGGCGCCCCCTCCGCACCGGGGGCGCTCATCTCTCCCAGGGGCGCGGGGCCGTACCGGCACGCGGCTCGCCGCGTGGGCGCGACGAGCCACGGATCACCCGCACCCGCCGACGCTCCACGCGCCCCCGTGAACAAGCGCTACTTGGCCCGGTCGAAGTCGACCGCGCTGTAGGCCCGCAGCTTCCTCAGCCGGTGCTCGGAGTCGATCCTGCGGACCGTGCCGGACTTCGACCGCATCACGATCGACTCGGTCAGCGCGGTCTCCGACCGGTACCGCACGCCGCGCAGCAGCTCGCCGTCGGTGATGCCGGTGGCCACGAAGAAGACGTTCTCGCCGGACACCAGGTCGTCCGTCGTGAGCACGCGGTCCAGATCGTGCCCGGCGTCGATGGCCCGCTGCCGCTCCTCGTCGTCCTTGGGCCACAGCTTGCCCTGGATGGTGCCGCCCAGGCACTTCACGGCGCAGGCCGAGATGATGCCCTCGGGCGTGCCGCCGATGCCGAGCAGCAGGTCGACGCCCGTGCCCTCGCGCAGCGCGTAGACGGAGCCGGCGACGTCGCCGTCGGAGATGAGCTTGATGCGGGCGCCGGCCTCCCGGACCTCCCTGATCAGGCGCTCGTGCCGGGGCCGGTCGAGGATGACGACGGTGACGTCCTCGGGCGCCGACTTCTTCGCCTTGGCGATCCGCTTGATGTTCACGGCCACGGGCGCGTCGATGTCGACGAAGTCCGCGGCCTCGGGGCCGGTGACCAGCTTGTCCATGTAGAACACGGCGGACGGGTCGAACATGGCGCCGCGCTCCGCGGCGGCCAGCACGGCGATCGCGTTGGGCATGCCCTTGGCGGTGAGCGTGGTGCCGTCGATCGGGTCGACGGCGATGTCGACCTCGGGGCCGGTGCCGTCGCCCACGTGCTCCCCGTTGAAGAGCATCGGGGCCTCGTCCTTCTCGCCCTCACCGATGACGACGACGCCGTTCATCGAGACGGTGGAGACGAGGGTCCGCATGGCGCGCACCGCGGCGCCGTCGGCGCCGTTCTTGTCGCCGCGCCCCACCCAGCGGCCCGCGGCCATCGCCGCGGCTTCGGTCACCCGGACGAGTTCCAGGGCGAGGTTGCGGTCGGGAGCCTCGGCGGGAACATCGAGCTCGGACGGAAGGTGATGATTTTCGGTCATCGGAGCGCACCTTTCTGATACGACGACGGCCGGATGAGGGTGTTGGCCATGACTCTATCGTTGAGCAGACAAAATGAGCAGGGGACCCCACGGATGAGCGCTTGGGGCACCTGCGACCATAGGGGGCGTGGCAGGTTCGAACGGCAAGCAGAAGACGGCCAGGGACATGATCCTCTCCCTGGCCCTGATCGGCATCGCGGCGGCGGTCGTCTACTTCCTCACCATCCCGCACGACGATCACGCTCCCGACCTCAAGCGGGTCGACTACCGGGTCGAACTGCTCACGGCCCGCCGGGCGGCGAGCTACCCGGTGGCCGCCCCCGAGGGCCTGCCGAGCACCTGGAAGGCGACCTCCGTGCGCTTCCAGGGCGAGAGCGGCGACCGCTGGCACCTGGGCTTCCAGACGCCGGACGCCCAGTACGTGCAGATCGAGCAGTCCGTGCAGAAGCGCTCCGAATTCATCGACCAGGCCAGCCAGGGCGCGTCGGCGACGCGGCGGACCGAGCGGATCGGCGACCGTACCTGGACCCGCTACACCGGCGGCCGTTACGACGCCCTCGTCCTGGAGGGCACGCCCGGCTCCACGACGGTGGTGGCCGGCACGGCGTCCTTCGACGAGCTGACCAGGATGGCGTCGGCGCTCAAGACGCGGTAGTTCCGCCTAAGGCAGCGGGCCCACCAGGCACGAAGAGGCCCCCGGCACTGCCGGGGGCCTCTTTCCGTACGGCTTCCGGGAAGCCTCGGGCGTGACTCAGACGGTGGTGACGACGTCCTCGTACGCCAGGCGCGGCGAGCGCGGGAACCACGCGTCCGGGCCCGGGTTGCCGATGTTGACGACCATCAGCGGGGTGTGGTCGTCGTCCAGGAACTCCTTGCGCACGCCCTCGAAGTCGAGGCCGGTCATCGGGCCGGCCGCCAGGCCGGCGGCGCGGACGCCGACGATGAAGTACGCGGCCTGAAGGGCGGCGTTCAGCGCGGCGGAACCCTCGCGGACCGGGCGCTCGCCGAAGAACATGTCCTTGGCCTGCGGGAAGTGCGGGAACAGGGCCGGCAGCTCCTCGTGGAACTCGTTGTCCGCGGAGAGGATCGCGACCAGCGGGGCGGTGGCGGTCTTGGGCCGGTTGCCCTCGGCCATGTGCTGCACCAGGCGCTCACGGGCCTCGGGGGAGCGGACCAGGGTGATGCGCAGCGGGCTCTGGTTGAAGGCGGTGGGGCCGTACTTGACCAGGTCGTAGATCGCCCGGACCTGCTCCTCGGTCACCGGCTCGTCGGTGAAGGTGTTCGCGGTGCGGGCCTCGCGGAACAGCAGGTCCTGGGCGGCGGGGTCAAGAACGAGAGACATGCGTGACTTCCTCGGATGCGCGTCCGGTCCGTTGCCGGACCGGCTGACGGCACCGACCCTACGCGAGATGAGGTTTAACCTTCAACAAAAGCGGGGCGTGGTGATCCGCTTCACAGCCCGGCCGTTCTCGTCTACTCGCCGTCCTCCCCGGCCTCCTCCTCGGCGAGCGCCGCGTCGAGCCGGGCCCGTGCCCCCTCCAGCCAGCGCCGGCACACCTTGGCCAGCTCCTCGCCGCGCTCCCACAGGGCCAGGGACTCCTCCAGCGTCGTACCGCCCGCCTCCAGCCGCCGTACGACCTCGATCAGTTCGTCCCGGGCCTGCTCGTACGACAGCGCCTCGTCCACCTTGCCGGTCATTCGCCCACCTTCACCGTGAATTCACCGTCGGCGACGCGCGCCCGCAGCGCCTCGCCCTCCGTCACCTCGTCCGGGCCACGCACCACGTGACCGTCGGACCGCTGCAGCACCGCGTAGCCGCGCCTCAGCGTCGCCGCGGGGGAGAGCGCCACCACGCGCGCGTGCGTGTGCGTCAGCTCCGAGTCCGCGCGGTCCAGCAGATGCCCGAGGGTGCGCCGGCTCCGCTCGGCCAGGGAGGCCACATGGTCGGCGCGCTCGTCGAGCATCCGGTGCGGATCCTCCATCGAGGGCCGGGCCAGCGCGTGCGCCAGACCCCGCTCCTCGCGCTCCACGAACGCGTTCACACAGCGCCGGGCGCGGTCCCGCAGCATCCGCACCCGCTCGAACTCCTCGCCCACGTCCGGTACGACCTTCTTCGCCGCGTCGGTCGGGGTCGAGGCCCGCAGGTCCGCCACATGGTCCAGCAGCGGGTTGTCCGGCTCGTGCCCGATCGCGGACACGACGGGCGTACGGCACTGCGCCACCGCCCGCACCAGCTGCTCGTCGGAGAACGGCAGCAGGTCCTCCACGCTGCCGCCGCCGCGCGCGACGATGATGACGTCCACGTCCCCGATCTCGTCCAGCTCCTTCACGGCCTGCACGACCTGCGGGACGGCGTGCACGCCCTGCACGGCGACGTTGCGCACCTCGAAGCGGACGGCGGGCCAGCGGTGCCGGGCGTTCTCCAGCACGTCCCGCTCCGCGGCCGAGGCCCGCCCGCAGACGAGACCGATCAGCTGCGGCAGGAACGGCAGCGGCTTCTTGCGCTCCGGCGCGAACAGCCCCTCCGCCGCGAGCGCCTTCTTCAGCTGCTCCAGCCGGGCCAGCAGCTCGCCGACACCGACGGGCCTGATCTCGGCGGCGCGCAGGGACAGCTGCCCCCGGGGCGCGTACCACTCGGGCTTGGCCAGGACGACGACCCGGGCCCCCTCGCCGACGACGTCCGCGACGGCGTCGAACACCTGCCGGTAGCAGGTCACGCTGACGGAGATGTCGTACGACGGATCGCGCAGCGTCAGGAAGACGACCCCCGCGCCGGGCCGCCGCGACAGCTGCGTGATCTGCCCCTCGACCCACACCGCCCCGAGCCGGTCGATCCATCCCCCGATCAGCCGGGAGACCTCGCCGACGGGGAGCGCGGCTTCGGGGGAGGTGTTCACTGCCATGCGGCGAGCCTAGCGGCGGGCACCGACAGCGCGGCCTCGGCTCCGCGCGTGGGCTCCGGTGCCGGAGCCCGCCGTTCCGGTGTCGGACATAAGTCCCGGTTTTCCCCTCGGGGCTCTGGGCAGGCGATCCCGGCGCCGCCGGAGGCGGCCTTACGATGGGACGCATGACCGCTTCGCCTGGCCGCCGTGTCCTGCTCGCCGCCCCCCGGGGCTACTGCGCCGGTGTGGACCGCGCCGTGATCGCCGTCGAGAAGGCCCTGGAACAGTACGGTGCCCCGATCTACGTCCGGCACGAGATCGTCCACAACAAGTACGTCGTGCAGACCCTGGAGAAGAAGGGCGCCGTCTTCGTCGAGCGGACGGAGGAGGTGCCGCCCGGCAACATCGTCATGTTCTCGGCACACGGCGTCGCGCCGGTCGTGCACGAGGAGGCCGCGCAGGGCCGCCTCGCCACCATCGACGCCACCTGCCCCCTGGTCACGAAGGTCCACAAGGAAGCCGTCCGGTACGCCAACGAGGACTACGACATCCTCCTGATCGGGCACGAGGGCCACGAGGAGGTCATCGGCACCTCCGGCGAGGCCCCCGACCACATCCAGCTGGTCGACGGTCCCGAGGACGTCGCCAAGGTCGAGGTCCGCGATCCGTCGAAGGTCGTCTGGCTTTCCCAGACCACCCTCTCCGTCGACGAGACCATGGAGACCGTCGACGCCCTGAAGACGAAGTTCCCGGGGCTCGTCTCCCCGCCCAGCGACGACATCTGCTACGCCACGCAGAACCGTCAGCTCGCGGTGAAGCGGATGGGCGCCGAGGCCGAGCTGGTCATCGTCGTCGGCTCGCGCAACTCCTCCAACTCCAAGCGCCTGGTCGAGGTCGCCAAGCTCGCCGGCGCCCGCGAGGCCTACCTGGTGGACTTCGCCGCCGAGATCGACGAGGGCTGGCTCCAGGACGTGACGACCGTCGGCGTCACCTCCGGCGCCTCCGTCCCCGAGGTGCTGGTCGAGCAGGTCCTGGAGTGGCTCGCCGAGCGCGGTTACGGGGACGTGGAGATCGTCAAGGCCGCCGAGGAGTCCATCACCTTCTCGCTGCCCAAGGAACTGCGCCGCGACCTGCGCGAGGAGGCGGCCGCCCTGACCGCCGAGCGCGGCGGAACCGGCACTTCCGAGGCGTGACCGTCAGTCGTCCGTCGTAACGTGGAGCCATGCAGATCTTCGGCGTGGACATCGGCGGATCCGGGATCAAGGGCGCCCCTGTGGACCTGGACAGGGGCGATCTGGCCCAGGAGCGCTGCAAGGTGCTCACCCCCCACCCGGCGACGCCCGACGGCGTGGCCGACGGGGTGAAGCAGGTGATCGACCACTTCGGCTGGACGGGTCCGGTGGGCCTGACCTTCCCCGGAGTGGTGACCGGCGGCGCCACGGTCCGTACGGCGGCCAACGTCGACCCGAGCTGGATCGACGTCGACGCGCGCGCCCTGTTCGGCGGCAAGCTGGGCGGCCTGCCGGTGACCGTGGTCAACGACGCGGACGCGGCGGGCGTCGCCGAGATGCAGTTCGGCGCCGGCCGGGACCGCGAGGGCACGGTCATCCTGCTCACGTTCGGCACCGGCATCGGCAGCGCCGTCTTCGCGGACGGCGCCCTGGTCCCGAACACCGAGCTGGGCCACCTGGAGCTGGGCGGCCACGAGGCGGAGAAGCGGGCCTCCAGCAAGGCCAAGGAGGACCACGAGCTGAGCTGGGAGCAGTGGGCCCGCCGCGTCGAGAAGTACCTGGCCCATGTGGAGATGCTGTTCTCGCCGGAGCTGTTCATCATCGGCGGCGGGGTCAGCCGCAAGGCGGACAAGTTCCTGCACCTCATCGAGGGCGTCAAGGCCGACATCGTCCCCGCGCAGCTCCAGAACAACGCGGGGATCGTGGGAGCGGCGATGAGAGCGGCCCAGCTGGGCTAGTGCTGCGACCGGAAAGGTTCACCGGCTCGCGACGCCCGGCAGGGCTCCCCCAGCCTTCGGCCGGGGGTACCCCCACGCCGCGTTGTCGCATCACCCGAGTACATCCAGTACGCGGGAGATGCTCCGCCTTGCGATGCTCCCCCACTGCCCGAAGGGCGTGGGAGGCGCCCCCAGCACCGGACGCCGCGAGCTTTCCGGCAGACCTTTCCGGTCGCAGCACTAGCCGCGGCCGGTCAGGTCCGCGCCCGGCGCCGCCGTACCCACAGCACCCGGCGTACGAGCACGATCACGCCGGCCACGAGCGTCCCCCCGTAGAGCCAGCCGGCCTGGGTGGCGAGCCCGGTGACCAGCCCCATCAGGCGGCCGAGCAGCCCCCCGCCGCCGTCGGCGACGGTGAGCAGCCCCACGGCGAACGAACCCGGCCACTACCCCGTGTGCCCCCTGTACCGGCTCACCGGCCTGTACTGCCCCGGCTGCGGCGGTCTGCGCAGCGCGCACGCCTTCGTGCACGGCGATCTGCTGACCGCCCTGCACGACAACGCGCCTGCCGTGGCCGCCTACTTCGGCTTCGCGGTGCTGTGGACGCTCTGGGCGGTCCGCGCGCTGCGCGGCCGGCCGGTGCGGCTCGACCTCGGACCGGCCGGGCTGTGGGCCGCCGGCACGCTGCTGCTGGTGTTCACCGTGGTCCGCAACCTGCCGTTCGGCGGCTGGCTGCATCCCTGAGCAGGAGGACGGATGTCCAGGTACTGGGACCGGTGTCCACCGGATGCGAGGCCATGGCCCTGCTCCGGATACCATCAATTGACCACGGGTTTTCACAACCTGAAGGAACCACCGTCTGGAAGGGGGCCGCTCGCGTGAGTGTGCTCGACGAGATCATCGACGGAGTCCGTGCCGACCTCGCCGAGCGGCAGGCACGCGTCAGCCTCGACGAGCTCAAGGAGCGTGCGGCGAAGGCCCGGCCCGCCAAGGACGGGGTGGCCGCGCTCAAGGGCGACGGCGTCAAGGTCATCTGCGAGGTCAAGCGCTCCAGCCCGTCCAAGGGCGCGCTGGCCGCGATCGCCGACCCGGCCGGGCTCGCCGCGGACTACGAGGCGGGCGGCGCGGCCGTCATCTCGGTCCTCACCGAGCAGCGCCGCTTCGGCGGCTCGCTGGCCGACCTGGAGGCCGTCCGCGCGCGCGTGGACATCCCGGTGCTGCGCAAGGACTTCATCGTCACGTCGTACCAGCTGTGGGAGGCCCGGGCCTACGGTGCCGACCTCGCGCTGCTGATCGTGGCCGCCCTGGACCAGCCGGCCCTGGAGTCGCTGATCGAGCGTGCCGTCTCCATCGGTCTCACCCCGCTCGTCGAGGTGCACGACGAGGAGGAGGTCGAGCGGGCCGTGGACGCGGGCGCCCGGGTCATCGGCGTCAACGCGCGCAACCTGAGGACGCTGGAGGTCGACCGCGGCACCTTCGAGCGGATCGCCCCGGAGATCCCCGACAGCGTCGTCAGGGTGGCCGAGTCCGGCGTGCGCGGACCGCACGACCTGATCGCCTACGCCAACGCCGGCGCCGACGCGGTGCTGGTCGGCGAGTCCCTGGTCACCGGGCGCGACCCCAAGGCCGCCGTCTCCGACCTGGTGGCGGCGGGCGAGCACCCCGCGCTGCGGCACGGACGCGGCTGATCTCCCGGTAGGGTTGCCCCCGATGACTCCGACGATCCCCGTGACGAGCACGGACCGGTACGCCCGCCTGGCGCGCGGTTGCCGGCCCCGGGGCTGCCGAGCCCCGGCGAGGCGTGTCCACGGCCGCCGGGTGCGGTACGTCATCGGCGACGAACCGGGGCAGGTGAACGGCATGCGATGGCAGCGGCCGACCTGTGGGGACGCGGGGAACTCCGCGAGCGGCCGCTGACGGTCCGCCGCCGGCAGACAGCTCCCCGGCCCCACGGCGAACAGTGTCTCTTCACACGCACTCACCGTGAGGTTTCCGCATGCCCAGCGAGTTCTTCATCCCTGATCCCACCGGTCAGGTGCCCAGCGCCGACGGCTACTTCGGCGCGTTCGGCGGCAAGTTCATCCCGGAGGCGCTCGTCGCCGCCGTGGACGAGGTCGCCGTCGAGTACGACAAGGCGAAGACCGACCCCGAGTTCGCCCGCGAACTCGACGGCCTGCTCGTCGACTACACCGGCCGGCCCAGCGCGCTGACCGAGGTCCCGAGGTTCGCCGAGCACGCCGGCGGCGCCCGCGTCTTCCTCAAGCGCGAGGACCTCAACCACACCGGCTCCCACAAGATCAACAACGTGCTCGGCCAGGCCCTGCTCACCAGGCGCATGGGCAAGACCCGCGTGATCGCCGAGACCGGCGCCGGCCAGCACGGCGTCGCCACGGCCACCGCCTGCGCCCTGTTCGGCCTCGACTGCACCATCTACATGGGCGAGGTCGACACCCGGCGCCAGGCCCTCAACGTGGCCCGCATGCGCATGCTGGGCGCCGAGGTCGTCGCCGTGAAGTCCGGCAGCCGCACCCTCAAGGACGCCATCAACGAGGCGTTCCGGGACTGGGTCGCCAACGTCGACCACACCCACTACCTCTTCGGCACCGTCGCCGGTCCCCACCCCTTCCCGGCCATGGTCCGCGACTTCCACCGCGTCATCGGCGTGGAGGCCCGGCGCCAGCTGCTGGAGCGCGCCGGCCGCCTCCCCGACGCCGCGATCGCCTGCGTCGGCGGCGGCTCCAACGCCATCGGCCTCTTCCACGCCTTCATCCCCGACGAGGGCGTACGCCTCATCGGCTGCGAGCCCGCGGGGCACGGCATCGAGACCGGCGAGCACGCGGCGACCCTGACCGCGGGCGAGCCCGGCATCCTGCACGGCTCCCGGTCCTACGTCCTGCAGGACGAGGAGGGCCAGATCACCGAGCCGTACTCGATCTCGGCCGGTCTGGACTACCCGGGCATCGGGCCCGAGCACTCCTACCTCAAGGACTCCGGCCGCGGCGAGTACCGCGCGGTCACCGACGACGCCGCCATGCAGGCCCTGCGCCTGCTGTCGCGCACCGAGGGCATCATCCCGGCCATCGAGAGCGCCCACGCCCTCGCCGGCGCCCTGGAGGTCGGCAGGGAGCTGGGCGGGGACGGCCTGATCGTGGTCAACCTCTCCGGCCGCGGCGACAAGGACATGGACACCGCCGCCCGCTACTTCGGCCTCTACGACACCGACGCCGAGGTGGCCGCCAACGAAGCCGACACCGCCGAGATCGAGGGGGACGCCAAGTGAGCGGGAACATCCAGCTGCTGTCGGACACCCTCGCCGCCGCCCGGGCGGAGGAGCGGGCCGCGCTCATCGCCTACCTCCCGGCCGGGTTCCCGACCGTGGACGGCGGCATCGAGGCGATCAAGGCCGTCTTCGCGGGCGGCGCGGACGTCGTCGAGGTGGGCCTGCCGCACAGCGACCCGGTCCTCGACGGCCCGGTCATCCAGACCGCCGACGACATCGCCCTGCGCGGCGGCGTCCGGATCGCGGACGTCATGCGCACGGTCAGGGAGGCCCACGCGGCCACCGGCAAGCCCGTGCTCGTCATGACGTACTGGAACCCCATCGACCGCTACGGCGTCGAGCGCTTCACCGCCGAGCTGGCCGGCGCGGGCGGCGCGGGCTGCATCCTGCCCGACCTGCCGGTGCAGGAGTCGGCGCTGTGGCGGGAACACGCCGACAAGCACGGCCTCGCGACGGTCTTCGTGGTGGCGCCGAGCAGCAAGGACGCACGGCTCGCCCAGATCACCGCGGCGGGCAGCGGCTTCGTCTACGCGGCCTCCCTGATGGGGGTCACCGGCACCCGCGAGTCCGTCGGCACACAGGCCCAGAACCTGGTGGAACGCACCCGCGCCACCGGCAGCGAGCTGCCCGTCTGCGTCGGGCTCGGCGTCTCCAACGCGGCCCAGGCCGCCGAGGTCGCCGGCTTCGCCGACGGTGTGATCGTCGGCTCGGCGTTCGTCAAGCGCATGCTGGACGCCCCGGACGACGCGGCCGGCGTCGAGGCGGTCCGCGAGCTGGCCGGCGAGCTGGCGAAGGGCGTACGCGGCCGGGCGTGACCGTGCGGGATGTCCCGTATCGCATGATTCGGTCACTCGAACGGGTGGACCTCGGGCCGGGGAGGCGCGCTGCGCCTCCCCGGTTCGTTCTGGGGGTGTGAGCGAGAAGAACCGTGACGGAAAGCGCACCGCCCGGGAGCGGCTGGCGGCCGAGCGCGAGAAGCAGAAGTCCTCGGAGAAGCGACGGCGCACGCTGATCGTGGGCGCGAGCGTCCTCTGCGTCCTCGGCCTCGCGGCCGTGATCGGCGTGATCGCCGCGAACTCGGGCAAGAACAAGTCCAGCGCGAGCGCGGGCCCGGTCGTGGCGCCCTCGGGCGCGCAGGGCAAGGACAGCCTCGCGATCCCGGTCGGCAAGGACGGCGCCAAGTCCACGCTCACGATCTGGGAGGACTTCCGCTGCCCGGCCTGCCAGGCCTTCGAGACGGTGTACCGGCCGACGCTCCACGAACTGGTCGACGCCGGCAAGCTCAGAATCGAGTACCACCTCGTCCGGCTGATCGACGGCAATCTCGGCGGCACCGGCTCCCTGCGCGGGGCCAACGCCGCGGCCTGTGCCCAGAACGCCGGGAAGTTCCGCGACTTCCACGACGTCCTGTACCAGAACCAGCCCAAGGAGACCGACGACGCCTACGGCAACAACGCCAGGCTGATCGAGCTGGCCGGCAAGGTGAACGGCCTGGACACGCCCGCCTTCCGCACCTGCGTGAACGACGGCACGCACGACGCCTGGGTGAACAAGTCCAACAAGGCCTTCGAGGCCGGTGGCTTCACCGGCACGCCCACCGTCCTGCTCGGCGGGAAGAACATCGCCCAGGACCAGACGATGACCCCCGCCAAGCTCAAGCAGATGGTGGAGGCGGCCAACCGCGGATAGGCGAATCTCACGCCCCTGTTATGGACCCGTAGCCGGGCTGCTTGCTGTCCCCCCGGCCCGGCACGGTAGCGTCGGACTTGCCATGGAACTTGCCTACATTCCCAGCCCGTCGCGCGGGGTGCTGTATCTCGGCCCCATCCCGCTGCGCGGCTACGCCTTCTGCATCATCATCGGCGTCTTCGTTGCCGTCTGGCTCGGCAACAAGCGCTGGATCGCCCGCGGCGGTCAGTCCGGCACGGTGGCCGACATCGCGGTCTGGGCCGTGCCGTTCGGCCTGGTCGGCGGCCGGCTCTACCACGTGATCACGGACTACGAGCTGTACTTCAGCCCGGGCCGTGACTGGGTGGACGCCTTCAAGGTGTGGCAGGGCGGCCTGGGCATCTGGGGCGCGATCGCGCTCGGCGCGCTCGGCGCGTGGATCGGCGCCCGCCGCCGGGGCGTCCCGATGCCCGCCTACGCCGACGCCGTCGCGCCCGGCATCGCGTTCGCGCAGGCCATCGGCCGCTGGGGCAACTGGTTCAACCAGGAGCTGTACGGCCGCGAGACGCACGTTCCGTGGGCGCTGCACATCACCTCCTCGGAGGGCGGCC
The DNA here is from genome assembly GCF_053602155.1 of Streptomyces sp. NPDC004561. Taxonomy (NCBI): domain Bacteria; kingdom Bacillati; phylum Actinomycetota; class Actinomycetes; order Kitasatosporales; family Streptomycetaceae; genus Streptomyces; species Streptomyces sp. NPDC004561. Next base: position 6,524 of record NZ_JBSGDB010000072.1, on the reverse strand, counting down.
GGGTGCCGGGCTACTACCACCCGACCTTCCTCTACGAGTCGCTGTGGTGCGTCGGCGTCGGCTTCCTCGTGATCTGGGCCGACCGCCGCTTCCGGCTTGGCCACGGCCGGGCCTTCGCCCTGTACGTCGCCGCCTACTGCGTGGGCCGCGGCTGGATCGAGTACATGCGCGTGGACGACGCCCACCACATCCTGGGCCTCCGCCTCAACGACTGGACCGCGCTGCTGGTCTTCCTCCTGGCGGTCGCGTACATGGTGGTGTCCGCGAAGCTGCGGCCGGGCCGTGAGGAGGTCGTCGAGCCGCTCGCTGCCGGCGCGCCGGCCGAGGGTGCCGGAGCCGATGCCGAGGCGACCGGGGCGCAGGACAAGGCCGCGGCGGAGGACGAGGCCGAGACGGACGCCGTGAAAACGAAGCGGGACGAGGCCGAGTCGGCCACCGAGAAGACCTGACGGCCGGCCGTAGGACGCGCCGTACGACGCCGAGGGCGCCCGGGGATCCGGGCGCCCTCGGCGTCTTCCGTGGCGGGGGAGTTCAGCGTCCGCGGGCCAGGGAGAGCGTGCGCCGGGCCATCGCCACCACCGCCGCGTCGACGAAGCGGCCGTCCGGGAGGGCCTGGGCGCCCTCGTCCGCGGCCGCCGCCTTGATGACGGTTTCGGCGTGCTCCAGCTCGGCCGGGGTGGGCAGATAGGCCCGCTCGATGACCGGGAGCTGCCGGGGGTGGATCGCGGCGCGGCCGAGGAAGCCGAGGGCGCGGCCGTGGGCGCAGGAGGCGGCGAGGCCGTCGAGATCACGGATGTCCGGATGGACGGTCTGCGGCGGCGGGGCGAGGCCCGCCGCCCGGGCGGCGACGATCACCCGGGAGCGTGGCCAGTCCAGCCCCGAGTCGGCCCGCACCCCCAGATCGGCCCGCAGGTCCGCCTCGCCCAGGGAGATGCCCCGCAGGGAGGGGTGGGCGGTGGCGATGGCGTAGGCGTGCTCGATGCCGAGGGCCGACTCCAGCAGGGCGTGGAGGGGGAGCGGGGTGGCCGCGGCGACCTGCCGTACCTCGCACGGGCCCGTCACCTTCGGCAGCCGCAGACCGGAGAGGCCCGGCAGGCCGGCCAGGGCGGCGAGGTCGCCGGCCGCCCACGCACCGTCCAGCGCGTTGACGCGGACGTGCACGGAGACCGGCTGCGGGTCCGTGAGGAGGTCCGCCGTGGCCGCGCGGGCGTAGTCCTTGCGGTCGGGGGCCACCGCGTCCTCCAGGTCGATCACCACGACGTCGGCGCCCGCGACGAGCGCCTTGGCGATCACATGCGGGCGGTCACCGGGGACGTAGAGCCAGGTCAGCGGGGGCCGGGTCACAGGGCGCCCTCCGCGCGCAGGACGGCGATCTCGGCCGGGGCGAGGCCCAGCTCGGTGAGCACGGCGTGCGTGTCGGCGCCGTGCGGACGCCCGGCCCAGCGGATCGCGCCGGGCGTGGCGGACAGCCGGAAGAGCACGTTCTGCAGACGCAGCGGACCCAGTTCGGGGTCGTCGACCGTGGTGACCGTGTCCAGGGCCTGGTACTGGGGGTCCGCGAGGACGCCCCGGACGTCCTGCACCGGCGCGACAGCCGCCTCCGCCTTCTCGAAGGCCGCGAGGACGTCCGCGCGGCTGCGGGCGGCGATCCAGGAGCCGACCGCCTCGTCCAGCACGTCGGCGTGCGCGGCCCGGTCCGCGCCCGTGGCGAACCACGGCTCCTCGGTCAGCTCCGGGCGGCCCACCAGCCGCATCACCCGCTCCGCCACCGACTGCGCGGACGTGGAGACGGCGACCCAGGTGCCGTCGGCGGTGCGGTAGGTGTTGCGCGGGGCGTTGTTCACGGACCGGTTCCCGGAGCGTTCCTGCACATGGCCGAGCTGGTCGTACCAGGTGGGGTGCGGGCCGAGCACGGACAGGATGGGCTCGATGATCGCCATGTCGACGACCTGGCCCGCGCCGGTGCGCTCCCGCGCGGCCAGCGCCGTCAGGACGGCGTACGCGGTCGCCAGGCCCGCGACCGAGTCGGCGAGTCCGAACGGCGGCAGGGTCGGGGGCGCGTCCGGCTCCCCGGTGATCGCCGCGAAACCGCTCATCGCCTCGGCGAGCGTGCCGAAGCCGGGGCGGTGCGAGTACGGGCCGAACTGGCCGAACGCGGTGACCCGGGCGAGGACCAGCCGCGGGTTGGCCGTGGCCAGTTCCTCCCAGCCCAGGCCCCACTTCTCCAGGGTGCCGGGGCGGAAGTTCTCGATCAGCACGTCGGCGGTGGCGGCGAGCCGCAGCAGGGTGGCCCGGCCGCCGGGCCTGGACAGGTCCAGGGTGATGGTGCGCTTGTTGCGGCCGAGGACCTTCCACCACAGGCCGATCCCGTCCTTGGCCGGGCCGTGACCCCGGGACGGGTCCGGCCGCTCGGGATGCTCGACCTTGATCACCTCGGCGCCGAAGTCGCCGAGCAGGGTGGCGGCCAGCGGACCGGCGAAGAGGGTCGCCAGGTCCAGCACCCGCAGGCCGCTCAGCGCCGGGAGCGGCTGTGCCGGCGTACTCATGCGGTGAACCGGGCGTCGATCTCCGGGCGGTACGGCATCGACGCCGACGCCCCTTCCCGCTGGACCGAGATCGCCGCCGCGGCGGCCGCCCAGGACAGGGCCTCCCGCACGGGTTTCTCCTCGGCGAGGGCCACCGCGAGCGCGCCGACGAAGGTGTCGCCCGCGCCCGTGGAGTCCACGGCCTTGACCCGCGGCGCGGGCACCACCAGCGGCTCGGTGCCGCGGGCCAGGTACAGGCAGCCGGTCGCGCCCAGGGTGACCACGACCTCCGGCACCAGGTCCAGCAGGGCGGCGGCGGCCTCGCGCGGGTCGGTGCGGCCGGTGAGGGTGTCCGCCTCGTACTCGTTGGCCACCAGGAGGTCCGTGGCGGCCAGCAGTTCCTTCGGCAGCGGCTGGACGGGGGACGGCGTGAGGGCCGTGCGGACCCCGTGCCGGTGGGCGGCCTCCGCGCCCGCGACGACCGCGGCCAGGGGGATCTCCAGTTGCAGCAGCAGAGTGTCGGCGGAGGCGATCACCCCCTCGTCGCCGGGCGAGAGATGGTCGACGGTGCCGTTCGCGCCGGGGATGACGACGATAGAGTTGCCGCCCTCGTCGTCGACCACGATGTGCGCGGTGCCGGACGGGCCCTCGACCGTGCGCAGGGAGTCGGTGTCCACACCGGAGTGTTCGAGGGTGTCCCGCATCCGCAGGCCGAAGGCGTCGTTGCCGACCGCGCCGATCATCGAGACGGTGGCACCGGCCCGGGCGGCGGCGATCGCCTGGTTGGCGCCCTTGCCGCCGGGGATCGTGCGGAACTCCCGTCCCGTCACCGTCTCGCCGCGCTGCGGGGCCTTCGTGACATAGGTGACGAGATCCATGTTCGTGCTGCCGAGGACGGCGATGTGGGTCATGGGCGGACCGCCTCCAGGTGGGTGAGGTGGGCGAGGGTGTCGAAGCCGGTGCCGTCGAAGTCGCCGACGGTGGTGGCGAGCCGGTTCTTCAGCGGGGCGCGCCAGTGCTCGGGGAGGGCGGCGGGCGAGCCCGCGAGGAGCCCGGCGACGCTGCCCGCGGTCGCGCCGGCCGAGTCGGTGTCCAGGCCGCCCGAGACCGCACGGCGGACGGCGCCGGTGAAGTCGCCGTCCGCGTGGCTGAGGGCGGCGGCGAGCAGCGCGGTGTTGGGGACGGCGTGCACCCAGTGGTGGGTGGCGGCGTAGCGGGCGTGCAGTGCGTCCACGACGTCGTCGAAGTCCGTGTGCGTGCCGGCCAGCCGCAGGGCATGGCCGACCGCCTGCGCCAGACGGGAGCGGGGCGGGATCACCGCGCGGCCCGTGCGCAGGCAGGCGTGGACGTCGTGGGTGCCGGTGGCCGCGGCGGCGATGACGGCGGCGGTGAACATCGCGGCGTAGACGCCGTTGGCCGTGTGGGTGAGGACCGCGTCGCGGTGCGCCTGCTCCGCGGCCGCGGCCGGATCGCCCGGGTTGGTCCAGCCGTGCACGTCGGCCCGGATCAGCGCGCCGATCCACTCGCGGAACGGGTTGCGGTGGCGGGCGGTGTGCGGGGGTTCGATGCCGGTGAGGAGGTTGCGGTAGGCGATGCGCTCCGCGGTGAACGTGCGGCCGGGCGGGAGTTCCTCCAGCCAGAGCCGTGCCACGTCCGCGGTGGTGAAGTTCCGTCCGTGCCGCCTCAGGAGAAGCAGGTTGAGCAGGGGGTAGTTCAGGTCGTCGTCCTCGGGCATGCCGTCGATGTTCTCGGCGAGGGAGGTGTGGGCCGAGCGGCGGTTCCACGGGTGCGCGGCGAGGAGGTCCTCGGGGATCCCCCTGGCCGTGAAGTAGGTGGCGAGGGGCCAGTTGCCGGCGGCCCGGGCGAGGGCGCGGATGCCCTGCAGGGGGAGCTTCTCGACCGGCTTGCCCAGCAGGCAGCCGACGGCCCGGCCCAGCCAGGACGCCTCTAGGGCGAGAGGGGTGGCCTCCCCGGGAAGCCGTGCGGAGGGCCAGTCGGGACACGCGGCCCTGATCGCCGGCAGGCCCGTCGGCTCGTCGTCCGCCCAGCTGCCGGGCAGGTCGGCCAGTTCGTCCAGCAGGTCCTCCGCCAGCAGGCGCAGATACCGGGACGCGCGGTGCGGGGACGCCCCCGCCCGTTCCGGGGCGTCCGGGCCGCCCGCCGCCCGCCATCTCGCCTCGATCCGTGACGGCTCGCGGCCGTCCAGGCGGGCCTGGCGCAGTTCATGGCCGAGGAGGTCCTCCGGCTGGACCCAGGTCAGTCGGAGCACGGCTCGCCCCCGAGGGCGGCGAAGGCCCGCTCGTGGGCGCGGCGGCGGCGCACGTCGCGCGCGAAGACCTCGCGGGTGACCTCGGTGAGCGTGCGGGCCGGCTGCCACAGGTCCAGACGGCTCGCCTCCGCGACCGTCTTCGACCACTCCTCGGGGACGGGCGAGCCGAGGGCGCCCGCGAGGGCACCGGCCATCGTGGCGATCGAGTCGCAGTCACGGCCGTAGTTGACCGAGCCGAGGACCGTGTGACGGAAGTCGCCGCCCGCCACCACCAACATCCCCAGGGCGATGGGGAGTTCCTCGATGGAGTGCAGGCGGGAGGGGCGTCGGGCGGCCAGGGAGGGGGCGCGGTAGTCCGGGCCGACCGTGTCGAACGGGGCGACCGCCGCCCGCAGCGGGCGCAGAGCCGACTCGAAGTCGCCGTGGCCGCACGCCACTTCGCAGACTTCCTCGATGGCGGCGCGGGTGCCGTCCTTCGCCAGCGCCAGACAGGCGGTCACCACCGAGTCGGGGGTCGCGCCCGGCGTGGTGGCGGCGGCGACGGCCGCGGCGAAGACGCCGGCCGCCTCACGGCCGTACGACGACTGGTGCGCGCCGGCGACGTCCAGCGCCTCGGCGTACGCGGCGGCCGGGTCGGCGGCGTTGACCAGGCCGACGGGGGCCATGTACATCGCGGCGCCGCAGTTGACGATGTTGCCGACGCCCGCCTCCCGGGGGTCCGCATGGCCGTAGGCGAGCCGCGTGACCAGCCACTTCTCGGCCAGGAAGACACGGTGGAGCGGCAGGGCCTCGGCCTCCAGTTCCGGGATCCAGCGGGGGTTGGTCATCAGGTCCGGGACCAGGTGGTCGGCGATCGCGTACGCGTCGAGGTGGTCGCGGACGCGGTCGTAGACCCGGACCAGCGCATGGGTCAGCAGGGTGTCGTCGGTGACGTGGCCGTCGCCCTTGTGGTACGGGGCCAGGGGGCGCGCGGTGCGCCAGGCGTCGCCGTGCCAGGGGCCGACGATGCCGTGCACGCGGCCGCCGTGGCGCTCGGTGATCTGCTCGGGGGAGTAGCCCTCGACCGGGCCGCCGAGGGCGTCGCCCACGGCGGCCCCGACCAGGGCCCCGGTGATCCGTTCGCCGAGACCGGGCGGCGGAGGTCCACCGCTTTCTCCTTCGAGTCCTTTGGGCTCCTTGGGCGTCATGCCCGAATCATCCTCCCGGGCGGGCCGGTTGCGCGGCTTCCAGGAGTCCGGCGAGTTCCACCAGGTCGGTGCCGGTGAGCCGGGGCAGGGCGCAGCCGGGCAGGGTGCGGCAGGCGTCCCGCCAGGTCCGCGGGACGGCCGCGCCGCCGCCGAGCGCGCCGGTGAGGGCGCCCGCGAGGGCGGGGGCGGAGTCGGCGACCCGGGACAGACAGGCGGCCGCGGGCACGGCCTCGGCGATACGGCCGCGGGCGGCGGTGGCGAGTGCGAGGGCGACGGGGACGGTCTCGGCGGCGGCGATGCCGTAGCTGTAGACGTGATCGACGATCTGGTGCTCCAGGAGGGGGACGAGGGCGAAGGCGGACTCGCCGTCCTCGGTGAGGGCGAGCGCGTGGCGGGCGTTGCGGCCGATCTCCGTGCCGGCCGGGAGTTCGGCGAGCGCGGCGGTGACACAGGTGTCGGTCTCCGCGCCGGCGAGGGCGAGCGCCAGTGCACGAACCGGCAATTTTCCTGCAAAAGCGGCTCACTGAACCGGCACGAATGATC
>NZ_JBSGDB010000071.1:0-25943 GCF_053602155.1 Streptomyces sp. NPDC004561 | reverse complement strand
CCCCGCGGCCCCCCACATATATATTCTCCCTGTACGCGCCCTGGGGCCTTCCGTACATGGACGCCCACTTCCGGCCGGGTGAGGGGGTGTCAGTGCTTGAAGGCGTCTTTGGTCTTTTCCTTGGCCTCACGGGCGTCACCCGTGTTCTTCTCGGCCTTCCCCTCGGCAGCCATCCGGTCGTTGCCGATGGCGCTGCCCATGGCCTCCTTGGTCTTGCCCTTGGCCTGCTCGGACTTCGCCTTGGCCTTCTCGCCGGCACTCATGAAAGGAGCCTCCTCGGACTCTCGTGTCGCTGTCACGGTAACCGGCTCGTGCCCCGGCTCTCCCTCCACAAACAAAGGAACGGTCGTGGAATGAGCGGCGCCATTCAGGGCAATCGGAGGGCCAGGAGGTTGATAACTATGGTTCCCCTTTTGCTTGTTCTGCTTCTCGCCCTGCTCCTTTTCGGTGTCGGCTTCGCCATCAAGATTCTCTGGTGGGTGGCGGTCGCCGTCCTGGTGGTGTGGCTCCTCGGCTTCGTCATGCGCTCCACCGGTGCGGGCGGCGGCCGCGGCCGCTGGTACCGATGGTGACCTGACCCGCAAGCGCACACCCTTTCCGGGGCCCGGCCTGCACACGGCCGGGCCCTGCCTGCATGCGGGATTGCGGGTACTGCGCGTCATGTTCGTCTTCACCCCGCCACCCGGACAGAGTTGGGGGCTCACCTTCGAAGGGTTTCAGGCACGGCTGCGGGAACGTGACCCGGACACGTTCACCCACGTCGACGCCGGGGAAGACGGTCCGGTGCGCGGCGCAGCGATGGTCTTCGGGATCACCTTCGACGACGAGGATCTGGAAGGCTTGGCCAGTCTGGAACCCGAGGGCGTGTCCGTCCGGGAGTGCAATCCCCACATGGCGGCCCGGGTCGCCCTATGGCTCAGGAACAACGTGGCACCGGCGGATGCCCCGGTCATGTTCAACACGGACTGGGGAATCGAGGAAGGCCTTGGGCCCACGCTCGTCCCCGACGCCACCAGCCCCCGGATCGCAGCGGCCTTCGTCCAGCACATCGAAGACACCGGCGGCCTCGACTGAGAATGCCGGGAACGGTCGGGATGCCCGGACGGTTGTGCGCCACGCACCAGCCGAGGTCTCCTCAGCGCAGGGGTTGCGTACGGATGAACATAACCCGTCGTAAGGCGCGTTTTCCGGGCCGATCGGGCTGATTCTCCGCCCACTAGGCGGTACGGTCTGATGCGGGGTCAGCACAGGCAGTGGGGGGTGTGGTGACGGGCATCGAGATCGCGATCGGGTACCTGTTCGCGTGGGCTGTTCGGAAGGCTCAGCGCGTGGCCGGGCGAGCGGATGGGGAAGTCGACCGGGCGCTGGACGCCGGGATGGATCGCCTGCATGACTTGGTGAGCCGAAAGCTAGGCAACGACTCCGCGCTGCACCGGCTGACTGAGGAGGCGGCAAGCGGGCGCGAGTCGCCCAGCGACCGGACACGGCAGCGGGTGCTGCTCGCGCTGGAGGAAGCCGACGAGACCGATTCCGGCTTCGCCGCCGATCTCGAGCAGGCGGTGGCCCATCTGCAATCCCTTGCTCCGGCATCCGGCAGTCGGCCCGGAGGGGACCATATCGAGTTCCACCACAACACCTTCTCCGGTCCGGTCCAGGCCAAGGGCGTGCAGCACATCCACCGCGGCGCCGCATCATGACCGACGGCAACAGACAGCACGGCGCGCGGGACGAATTCGAGTTCCGCGACAACACCTTCCAAGGCCCCTTCCAGACCGAGGGCGTCCAGTACATCCACTACCACGGCGCGCCCCCGGCCACGCCTCAGACACGCAAGTGGTGGCGGCGGCGGGCGACGGGGGCGTTCGCAGCACTGGCGCTGGTCCTGGCTGCGGGAGGCGCGTACACGGTGTACGCGCTGGGATCGTCCGCCGAACCGGATGAGATCCCGGTGCCGCGGCTGCTGAATCCCGGTAACGCGAAGCTCCCGTCGTACGTGCACATCCAGGCAGAGGAGCAGTGTTCCTCCAGCGTCAACTACTACGCGGAGACGGCGGACGACTACCAGAGAGGACAGCACAGGGGGCAGAGGCGTCTGGGGCCGGTAGCCGTCGACATCACCAGCCAGACGTCTTCCGAAGAGGCAGTGCTGCTGGTCGGCATGCGGGTGCTGGATGTACAGCGGAAGGTGCCTCCCACCACCGGAATCGCCGTTGATGACGGGGGGTGCGGAACGGCAGTGGGCGTCAGGCCGTTCAAGACCGATCTGGACAAGACCGACCCACCCATCATCGCGAAGGCGGCTGCGCACCCACCGGTGTCCTTCCCCTACAAGATCTCGTCGAACGATCCCGAGGTGTTCCAGCTCACCCTGGAGAACACCACCTGCTTCTGCGCCTTCGCCATCGAGATCGACTGGGTCGCCGCGGGAAAATCCGGCAAGACGATCCTGAACAATGGCGGATCGGGCTTCCTGTCCGGTGCGGCCCCCAAGGTGCCCGCGTACACACTCGACTCGTCCAGCCGACTGCTACGGACGACGTACCGGCAACTTCTCCCATCGCGCTCGTAACACACGATCGCGAGCGCCTCCTCTTCGGGCGCCACCGGCAAGCCTCGCCGGCGAGGAGCCCTGACATTGGGACCGAGATGCCCGCTGGAACTTGCAGTACAGACCTGTCTCGATGGCGATCTCGGACAGGCTCATCGCCCTGGGCCGGATTCCCGGCGTGGAACGCCTGCTGCATGCCGCACTGCGTCGTGGGCAGCTGCTGACCCTGCGGTCCGCGGTGCAGCAGGTCGTGAGCGTCCTGCCTCGAGATTCGTCGACGGAGCGGCCCAGCAGGTCTTCGGGGCGGCTGTTGGCGGTGATGATGCGGCCCTGCTCGTCTACGACATACGCTGCCGCCCCGATAGCCTCCAGCGCGGGCGTGAGGTGCTTTCGGTCCCGCTCTTCGGGGCCGGTTTCTACCGTGAGTGGGGTGGGCGATCAGGCAGCAGGCGAGCTTGCGGAGGGCTTCGTGGATGTCGTCGCGTCGTTCCCAGGGGATGCGGAGTCGTCTGAAGCCGTGGAGCCAGATCGCCGTCAGATCCCCTCCGGGAGCTTCGGCTCAGCGCGGATCAGGCATGCCGGGCAGGGTTCAACGCGCTGCGCCCCCGTGCCGCTGCTGAGGCGGGGCGGGGGCGCTGCACGCTGGCGGGCGGTTGTCAGTTGTCGGGTCCGAGCGTGGTCAGGTCGACGGCGTCGACGATGGCCTTGTAGCCGTCGGTGGTGAGGTTGACGTGGTCGCCGGTGTCGTCGTCGTTGGGAGCGGCGTCGGCGTAGAGGATCAGTGGTGTGGGGTCCGCTGCGCTGGTGGGGTCGGGGACGGCGACGGATGATTCGGCGCCGAGGCTGGTGACTGTCGGGGTGCTGTAGTCGACCTGGTCGGTGATCCAGGTGTTGGCGGAGACGCGGTTGGTGTCTGCGGCGGTGGTGCAGGGGGTGCCACCGACGACTGCGCCGCCACCCCCACACCCGGCGCCTCGCCGACCGTGGGCGGCCCCTCCCCGTACTGGCAGAGCTGGACCTACGACGCCACCGGCGCCCGCCAGCATCAGGTCGACCACGACACCGCCGGCAACACCACCAACTCCTATACCTACGACGAGGACGGCAACGTCCACACCCGCACCACCCGCGCGGGCACCGACACCCTCACCTACAACGACGAAAGCCACCTCGCCGACCTGTCCTCCCCGCACCGTCAAAGATCTCTAGCAGATGCTCTGGCTGTCGAGGGCGGCATCCCAACCGCCTCCCGGGTCGCCTCCGGTCGAGTACTGGTGCCAGTCGGAGTTGAAGAACACGCTGTTCTCCTGGCTGCCGTCGGAGTAGGCGGTACGTACCCAGCCCCGAGCCTGGAAGGACTTGGGCGCCGGGTAGGTGTCGATGGCCTGGGTCGCACTCACGACGCCGTACCAGCGCTTGAATCCGTTGGAGTCACCGTGTGAGACGACGTGCCCGTTCTGGTCGACGAGGTCGACCGCGAGCCACCAACCCGGACCCGACGGGAAGTGGCAGTCCATGCTGTTGTAGTCGACGTCCAACTCCGCCCAGGTGGACCGTCGACACGAGTCGTAGTAGAGCGTGATCGTTCCCAGAGTCCAACCGTCCCTGCTGTCGGTCAGCGTGCGCGAGCCGACCATGGCGCTGGAGCCGCAGGCGTGGGCCGACGGGGATGATGCCACAATCCCGAGGCAGGTCATCGGCAGTACGACCGCGGTGGCAAGCGCCAGCCGGGTTGTTCCGATCAGAGGTACGAAAGAGGGCACGGTCGTGCTCCTTGGCTGACGAAGGGCCCCCGGTCCGTGTCAGGCCCGGGGGAGGGGAGCGGGTGCAGGGAGAGCCGCAGTAGCTGCAGGAGGCGTTGTTGCGGCTGAGCTGCGAGGTGCCAGGCTTGGTCACGCTCGACGGCGGCACACGGCGAGGACGGCAGCGCTGGCTACCTGCATCGGCTGGGCCTGGAGGAGCGCAGCGACAAGCAACCGTGGCACCAGGAGGCCCGCAGCGCCGAGGCCAGGGCCGGCGCGCAGGTCATCGCGCACGGCACGGCCGAGGGCAGCCGGCACAGCCACTGCCCTGCGGGTGGCGGTCAGGTCCAGTTCCAGTTCTGGGGCGCGTCCCCGTGCCGCCCGTCCGGGAGGGTCGGGGAGTAGTAGTCCCAGACCAGGACGGGGTCCCCGTTCTGCGACGGGTCGGTGCCGCCGTAGTTCTTGGCGTCCATGAAATCGAAACTGCCTCCGTAGTCGGAGCCGCTCTGCAGTCGTGCCCACCCGTCGTAGTCACCGGAGAGCTGGTACCAGACCTGGTTCGCCTCGGGCTGTCCGTTCTGGGTGATGCAGTGCCACAGCTGGACCAGGTGTCCCTTGTAGTCGTTGGGGATGTTGTCGTAAGTGCCACCACTGATGTCCATGTCCAGACACAGGCCGCTGCGCTGGTTGGTGATGGTGAACGCGGGTACGCCACTGGGGGTACGGACAGGGTGGAAGATCCACCCCTGCTGCGCCTGACCGTTGCAGACCCACATCTGCACCTTGTCACCGTCCTTCGACGGATCCTGGTGCGGGTCGCCGGGCGCGTAGGCGGCGTCCAGGCACATGTTGCTCGCGTAGGGCGTGTGAAGCTGCCAGTTCCCCGGGCTCGCGTGGGCCGTCCCCATGCCCACGTCGACCATGACCAGCGCTACCATCGCCGCCACGGCACTGAGTTTGACGGTCTTCCCCATGTTTCCCCCTGTATCGGACAGAATTCGGCGAGCGGTCGTTCGCCTGTGCACGCATGCGGTGCTACGCCTGGTACTCCCGCCGGATCGCCCCCGCGCACTGCCGGGCCCGGCGTCGGACGGGCACGGCAGAGGCTACGACGGATGAAGGCGGCGCGAAGGACGCCGTTGCACAGTGAGGCGGTCCCTCCGGTGCCAGACCGCACAGCGAGCCCCTCTGTCTCCGTGGCAGAGCCCCGGATACGCTCTGGCCGAACGGATTCGGCGGTCTCTCGAGGGAGTGACATGCACGGTCATGATCCGCGTACGGCCACGGCGGCACCGGGACAGGCTCGGCGGGCCGACGACGTGCTGGACATGCAGCGCGCGGCTCGAATGGGTGGCAGCGCGCTGCTGCTCCGCTGGCTGGCCGGCCGTACCGGGGCCGCCGTCCTCCTGGCGAACCGCTCGGGCGCCCCCGCCTCCCCGCCCCCGCAGCCCCTCGGCACGGCCGAGCACGATCTCGTACTGCACGGGATCCGGGAGGCCTCCGCGCGAGGGCTCAGGTCCGTGACCCTCGACGAGCAGGACCTCACCTGCGTCGTCCTTCCTCTCGACGGCCCACAAGGCGTCCAAGCGCCCTTTCTCGCGGTCGTGGTGGCACGGCCGATGCCACCCGGCCTGCTGGTCCTGCTCGCGGATGCCGCATCCGGCCTCAGCCTGTGCTGGCAACTGGAGCGCACCCGGCAGCAGCAGCGTCGGCTCCGGGACGCCGACGCGCGGATCCGGGAGGCCGTCGTGCACCTGCTGATGAACGGTCAGGTGACCACCGCACGCCTGGTCGCCGGGGCACTGCGGCCCGCGCTGCCCGACGTGATGCGGATCTACGTCATCGAGGGACCGCACACGATACGCAGGGCGGTCGCGGACACGTGGGCCAAGGCGGCCGACGGTGCTTGGGTTGTGCCGTGTCCTGTGTACGCAAACCATCTGGTGGTACTTGCGCCGGCCGACTGCGGGACTCACGCTGGTATGGCCGTCGAGCCGGTCTGGCCCCACTCGGTGGCGGAGACCTGCTGCATCGGGGTGAGTGACCCGGTGCCCTTACGGGACACCGCCATCGGCTACGCGCAGGCCTTCCACGCCTTGGCCGCTGCACGTCACAGTGCTGAGCGGCGTGCGTCGTTCGCGGGCCACCCCGACCTGGCGCTCACCATCGGGCCGGCCGCGGAGGCCTGGGCGGCGGTCTTACTCGCGCCGCTGCGTGCCTACCGTGCGCGGCGTCCGCAGGACCCGGACAGCGCGGAGCTGCTGGCCACCGCCGCGTCATGGCTCAGTTTCTCCTCCAAGGCGACGACCCATCTCAAGATCCACCGCAACACCCTGGCGGCGCGTCTCACGCTTGTGCAGAGGTTGATGGGTCTTGACCTGGAGCGGCTGCCCGACCAGGCTGCACTGGCTCTCGCACTTCGCGTGATCGGCGCGGGCATCCCCTCCGGCCCGGAGCACCGCACGTCAGATGCCGGGGGAAGGGCGCCCTCCTTGGACGGACTCCTTGCGCTGCCTCATGTCGTGATGTGGGCGCAACGACAGTTCCGTCCCGTACGAGCGCCGGGTGTCCCGGTCTCGATCGCGCAGACGCTCACCACCTGGCTTCGCCTCGATGGACGTATCGTTCCGACGGCTGCTGCGCTGTCCGTCTCGGCATCGGCGGTACGCAAGCGCCTGGAACGGAGCGAGGCATTGCTCCAACGCTCCCTGCTGCGTTCCCCGAGTGCCGTCCACGACCAGTGGCTGGCACAACGGGCCCTTGACTTGGCCGAGCGGAGCGCAGCCCCACGTACCGCTTCGTCGGCCACTACCGCGGGCACATAACGCCGCTGCGGTCTCCAGAAGCTGTGTCGCAACCTCTTTCGGCAGGTCACCATAGGTGAGCTGAGCTGATGCCGTGGACAACTGCCCCCGGTGTCCGGGCCGGCCTGGCCGACCGTCTACCGGTGCTTCGCCCGGTGAATGCGCCAAGGTGCTTCACCTCGTCTCGGCGAACTACTGCTGGTTCACCGACCCTTCCCGGGCGCTCCGCCTCAAGCTCGTCGGCCCCCGACGGCAGACCGTCCGCTGGTCGGGATGTGTGACTCCGCCCGCTGCCCGCAGGCAACCCATCATCCTTGGCGCGGCACGCTGAACGCACCGCGATCTTCCTCGGCCGGCTCGGCACCACACGCAAGACCGAGTGCACCCGGCTCCAGCCGACCACGACCGGGCCCTCCACGTCGTCGCCGAGATCGACGCCGCCGGCGCCACCACGGACGAGGAGCCCGCACGAGGCTTTCCCACAGCCCAGCGGACCGAGAACGCGAACCGCATCCGGGCCGCCCTGGACCGCCTCCTGCGCGGCGAGATCCCGCCCGGATCGACGAGTGGATCACCGACGCCACCGGCGACGCAACCGGCGAGAGGCGCTACCTCATACGCTACTTCTTCAGCAGCACCAGGTGCAGTTCGTCCCACACACCGGCTTCGTTCCATGCGGACAGGCGCCGCCAGCAGGTCATGCCCGAGCCGAAGCCCAGCTCCTGCGGCAGGTACTCCCACTGGATCCCGGTGTGCAGTACGAACAGGATCCCGCACAGCTCTTGCCGGTCCGGCACCCGAGGTCGGCCCGCGACCAGCTTCGGGCCTGGCTCGGGCAGCAACGGCTCCATCAACGACCACAATTCATCCGAGACGATCCACGGCCTCGGCTGGATGCGGGAGGTCACGCGGCAGCCAGCCGCGCCCTACCTGCAAGCCCGGTCCCTCAGGGCCGGGTCAAGTTGACTGGCCAGTTCCGTCGTCCTTGATCTGCCCCGGCGCCTCCCTGTGGCGCCTGTGCCGCTCCCGGGTGAGTCCCTGCTGCCGTTTTCACGAACACCTCTCAGGGAGAGGTGATGTCGGCGACCACGGGGTTCGACGGGATTCGCATGATGTCCGCTGCTTCCGCCTCCACGGTGCAATGCGGCTGGCCGCTCCCGCACAGCACTGTGCCCATCCGAGGCACCGTGGCGTCGAAGACCACGGTGACGTCCGGCGCGTCGCAGATGGGGCCGACCCCGCCGCGTTCCATGTTTACCTTCTGCAGGGCCTCTTCGTCGGCGGATTTCAGGGCCGAGCGCGGCACTCCCAGGACGGAAGCGAGCCGACCATAGCGGATCCGGGTCGGGCCCGGGACGACAGCCAGCAGAAGGCGGTCGGGGCCGACGGTGAATGCCACCGTCTTCAGCGAGTTCTGGATGTTCTCCTCCGTGAACCCGGTGCGGGTCCGGATGTCCGCGCCGGTGCGGATCTCCACGTGCTGATGCACGGTGAAGGCCACCCCGGCAGCGGCGAGTAGCGCGGCAGCGGGTGGGAGCGAATCCGGTGTGTTCTCCATGCCTCTCCAATCGCAACTGGTGAAGATCCAAGTTTGGTTTTAGCAGCCATGCGGCCAAGAAGCGGAGCCCTGCGAGGGGTGCCGGCTCGAAGGGGGCGACAAGGCCACGGCCATCGCTCAAAGTATCAACGCGATCACAATCAGCGGTACTGCGGGGCCGAAGAGTACGGAGAGCACATCGAGAGCTGCCGTGCGGTGAGACGCGCCGAGGCAGGGTGTCTCTTGCCTGATCACGTGGTGCGGGCGGGGCTGTCGTCAGTTCCCGCTCTGCCATGGTCGTCCTCGTTCGTCGGTGCCCCGGAGGGGGCCGGCACCGGTGTCCGAGTCCGGTTGCCTCGCATACCCGACGCGATGGCGGCCGCCGCGGCCAGAGCGATCCCGCCGAACACGAGCCAAGCCGCGTCTCCCATGCCCTGCCACAGGGCGACTCCGATCACCGGGCCGACTGCGGTGCCCACACCGAACATGGCCTGTGATGCGCCGAGGTATCTGCCGACGAGTTCGGCGGAGCCTGCCTGCGCGGGGTACGCGACCATCGTTGGAGAGCCGACGACCTCGCCGAGCGACCAGACCGCCGTGGCCAGTGCGAAACCCGCGACTCCCAACGGCAGGGAATAGGCGCTCAGCCCAGCGGCTACCAGCACCACGCCGCACGCCGCGCCCAACCGCCGTGGCCAGTGCTGCACTTTTCTGGTGACAGCGAGCTCGCACGTGATCACCATGAATCCGTTGATCGCGACCATGAAGCCGTACACCATGGTGGGCCAGCCGGCGTCGTGGACGGCCAACGGAAGGACGGCGAGGTACTGGATGTAGACCGCCGAGTAGGCGAGCATGCCCACGAGGAAGCCCAGGTACCGGATGTCGCGCAGCACGGTCAGGTATCCACGATGTGCACCCGGGGCGCGGGATGTCCGAGCCGCGCGCGGTGGGTCGGCGGGTAAGGACCGCCGGCAGATGACGGCACACATCAGCGCTGCAACAGCCTCACCCCAGAACAACACCGGGTAGGACAACGCTGCCAGTAGGGCTCCGAGCAGCGGGGCGGCCGTTGTTCCCAGGTTCTGCGCCATGCGGTACAGGGCGAATGCCATCACATGCCGCTGCTCCGGCACCCCCGCGCTCACCAGTTGAGCGGACACAGGCCGGTAGATCTGACTGGTGGCGCCGAGCGCGGTCACGATGACGAGCAGGACGGGGAGCGATGTCACCGCCGGAACGCCGGCGGTGAGCAGGGCCGTTGACGCCATCGACCCGGTGAGTGCCCGGCGGGCTCCGATGTGGTCCACCAGCCAGCTGCCGAGCAGGATGCCGAGGATCGCGCCGGCTCCGTTCGCGCCGAGCGCGATACCGGCCTGCCCGGCGTCGTACCCCTCATGTACCAGGTACAGCACCAGGAATGCCTGGAGAAAGCCGCCGAGCCGGTTCACGAACACTCCGGCGATCACGGCTTTGACCGCCCGTGGCGCCGCTCGCCACGTAGCGGCTGCGCCGGTCGCCGCGGTCTGGTCCGCAGTCATGGGTCGTCTGCCCACGACTCAACTGCCCGGTACGAGACGCACGGCACGATCGGCCGCGTCCAGCGCCTCGGCGCACTGCTCGGGGGTGTCGCCGGTGACGATCACCAGAGCGTAGCGGCAGGTCACGTGCGCGGCAGGCGGCAGCAGCAGTTCCTGTCCCGGAGCAGCGAGGATCTCCACGAGTTCCACGGTTGCGGGCAGGCGCGAGCGGTCGACCTGCAGGGAGCCGACGACGGTGTCCTGGTCGGGATAGAGGAAGCGGATCGCCGCCACTCCTTGGGGCCTGAGCGGAATGGCCGGCCGTTCCCCGAGTGCGAGTGACGCGGCGGCGAGGGCGGCGTCCACCCCGGTCACCAGCCGCCCGAGGTAGGGGATGAGGTCACCGCCGCTGCGGGCGTTGATCTCCACCAGCCGTGGCCCGCGGGCGGTGAGCCGCCACTCGGTGTGCGTCCAGCCATGAGAGAGACCGACAGCGGCGTGTGCCGCATGGAGCGCCTGCGACAGCTCAGCGTCCCGCAGGAGGGGGTCGGCGGCGTCGACGGTATGGCCGACCTCCTCGAAGTGCGGCGGGAATCCCAGGTGCTTGCGGGCGATGAAGACCGGTGTGACCTCGCCTTCCCAGCACAGGCTGTCCACACTGATCTCTGGCCCGTCGAGGTATTCCTCGACCACAACCGGATCCGGGAAGCGCTCGCGCACCTCCGGCATGGATCGCGTGGCCACCGACTCGAACACCGCGGTCAGGTGCTCGGGGTCGGTGACCAGTGTGGTTCCGTTGCTGCCGACCAGTGCCCGCGGCTTGAGCACCACCGGGTAGCCGATCGCCGCCGCGGCTTCCAGCGCCTCGCGGGTGTCGCGTGCGGCGACAGCGTGTACGGGCGTGGCGCCGTGGCGTTGCAGCGCGTTCCTCGTGGCCAGTTTGTCGCGGCAAGTCGCCATCACGGTGGGGGACACGGTGGGCAGACCCAGGTTCTCGGCGAGCCGTGCGGACGGCAGAATGCGGGTCTCGTCCCAGCACAGGATGCCGCTGATGGGGATGGAGCGCTCCGCCATGTCGTGGGCGGCCCTGAGCATGGCCTGGTGGTCCAGCGTGTCGACGACCGTGTGCCCGCAGATCAGCGACTGCTCCCAGGTCGGCTCTTCCTCCTCGAACACCCAGATCCGATGTTCCTTGGCCACGGCCTGCAGCATGTAGCCGCGGGTGAGTTCCGCCATCGGACTCACCAGGATCAGCAGCGGCCGACCGGTTGCGTCTGATCCGGTTCGACTTGATCGGAGCATGTTCAGCACGCCCCTGACGGGCGGGGGCGCGTCACCGGCGAGACGCCCGCACCGACGGGGTCACGCTCGATGGGTGAGAAGTCGTAGCGGTCCAGTGGGTCGTGCTTGAGGTCGGTGATCGACAGGTTGGTGGAACGGATGCGGGCGCGCACTCTTTCGCTGGCGAGCTTGATGGCGATGCTGTCGGCGAACGGGGCTCCCCGGTCGGTCACCGAGATGTCGGTGCCGCTGACGTGCAGCAGCCCGTTGTCCACAAAGGGGCGCAACTCGGCGGCAAACTGCTCGGCGGGGTCGACGCCGTACCGCCGGCGGAACTCCTCGCGATGCACCCCGCTGGACCGCAGGGCGAACATCATGGTGCGACGCATCCGCTCCTCGATGCTTAGACGGGCGCCGCGCCACACCGGCGGACGCCCGCTCTCGATCGCGCCCATGTAGTCGCTGACAGTGCACTCGTTGTAGTACTGCGTGTGGCCGACGTAGCCGAATCCGGAGACGCCGAAGGGCAGGAGGTTGATGTCCTCGATCGAGTCGTACTTGTTCTCCTGCTGACGGGAGTGGTGCTGGTCCTGCGCGTAGTAGAACAGCGGGCCGCGACGGAAGCCGATTTCTTTCATGATCGCCTCGGTGGCGAAGTGCATGAGCAGCCGATCCCGATTGCCCGGGAATATCTCCGGGTTCTTCCGATAGTGCGCGGATATGGGGTCGGCCTGCTTGAACATCAGGGGAAATATGTTGAACTTCCTCACCCCTGCCGAGACCAGGGTGCGGATGGTCGTGTACCAGTTCTGCAAGTTCTGGTACGGCAGGCCGAAGATGAGGTCGACCGAGAGGTTGTCCACCCCGCGCTCGGACAGCATCCCCAACAGACGGTGCACGTCCGCTGCGGTGTGGCCGCGGTTGAGCTTGCCGAGGATCTGGTCCTCCATGGCCTGCACTCCGAATACCCAGCGGTTCACCCCGGACTCCGCGACGGCGTCGAGCCGGTCCTTGTAGTCCGGCGCGTCGATGACACTGGGATGGAGCTCGAACGTCATCTCCGTGGCGGCGGTGATCCCGACCGCGGCGCGCAGGCTACGGGACACCTCGGTGATCTGGTCGGCGTTCAGGTACGAGGGGGTGCCGCCACCGAAGTAGACGGTGGCTGCGGACGGGTGGCCGGCCAGATCGCCCACCAGGGCAAGATCCTCGCGCAGCGCGCGAACGTAGCGTGCGACGCGCTGGTCCTCCGGCAGGATCTCCTTCGCGAAATGACAGAAAGTGCAGCGTTGTTCGCAGAACGGAATGTGCAGATACACGTTGCACATGTCCGTGGCCTGCGGCAGGAAATCCAGCGGATCCACGGAGTCCATGGCCTTGAGCGGGGGATACGTGCCGATCAAGTAGTAGTTCTCGATGGATTGCATGATTCCCAGTTCCGATAATGCATCCAACGGGAGGCTCGCGAGCGCCGACTGGGCCTCATCGGCGACCTGCCGAAAGCTGGGAAACGAAGAGAGCGCGTCCATTCTTCCACCCCTTGAGGTTGATCCGCGGCCCACGCTACGAGCTCTCCCGCACGGGTGAGTATCCGTCTGGTGACCCGGGGGGATCACCGGGCGCCCGCACGGTGTCAGCTCGGTGTCTGCGCGGTGGCCGATTCGCTCTGTCACACCAAGTGGCGCTGATTACCATGGCGTTCAGGCATTGCAGCCGTGTGCCGACAGGAGTGCGTACTGAGGAGCGGAGAGGAACCTTGCCTTGAGATTCGGCATCTTGGGGCCCGTTGCCGCCTGGGCCGACGACGGGACCGAGGTGAAGCTGGCGGGATGGCGACCGCGTTCCTTGCTGGCAAGGCTGCTGTTGGATCCACGAGAGGTCGTGTCGGTCCAGGACCTGGTGGAGGCGTTCTACGGCGCGGAGTTGCCCGATAGCGTCGGCAGCACGCCGAAGACCGCCGCCAAGCTGCTGCGGCAGGCGCTCGGCAAGCAGAGAGACCTCATCGAGACCTTCCCCGGTGGCTACCGGATCGCCGCCGCCCCCGAAGACATCGACGCTCATCGCTTCCGCGCTCTCACCGAGCAGGCCGAGCGGCAGGAGGCCCGGGAGGCATCACGAACCTTGGCGGAGGCACTGGATCTGTGGCGCGGGCCGGCTCTAACCGGACTGAGCAGTGCCGTGTTCCATGCCGCCGCGTCGCGGTGGGAGGAGATGCGGCTGGTCGCGATCGAGCGAAAGATCACCGCGGATCTGGATCTCGGTCGCCACCACGATCTGGTCGGCGAGTTGAGCCAGCTCACGAAGAAACACCCCCAACGTGAGGCGCTGCGTGGCCTGTTGATGAAGGCGCTGTTCCGGTCCGGCCGCACGAGCGAGGCGCTGGAGGCCTACGCGACGTACGACAAGCAGGTCCGGACCGAGCTAGGAATCGAACCGTCGCCGCAGCTGCGCCAACTTCACCTGCGCATCCTCCACATGGACCTGGAGCCACCGGAATCAGCTTCGGACAGGCCGGTCACCTCCGCGGCAGTCGACTCCGCTCCAATCCAGGCAGCCGGTCCGGCCCGGGCCCCAGCCAACCTACCGGCCCGCCCCCACGGGGTGATCGGCCGTGCCGAGCAACTGGTCCTCATACGGGAGGCGTTGACTGCGGACGCTGAGGGATACCTGCCGATCGCGGTCCTCAGCGGGCCCGGCGGCTACGGCAAGACCACCCTGGCCACCGAGGCCGCCCATCGCATGAGAGGCGACTATCCAGACGGCCAGCTGTACGCCCACCTCTCCGGCTCGCAGCTGCGACCGGCGAGCGCGGGGGACGTCCTCGCTCGATTCATCACCTTCCTCGGCATATCCGAGATCCCGGCGACGGTTGACGCCAAGGCCGAGGTGTTCCGTGCGGCCGTTGCCGGCAAGAGGCTGCTCATCGTGCTCGACGACGCCGCCACCACAGCACAGGTGATGCCCTTGCTTCCCGGGGAGCCGGGCTGCGCAGTGATCGTGACGAGCCGCAACCCGATACCCGGTCTGGGCGGTGAGCACATCGCGCTCGGCCCGCTGGGCCAGGGCGAGGCCGGCGAGTTGATCAGGAACCGGGTCGGCTTCGACCGTAACGACACACCTGGTGTGCTCAAGCGGTTGATCAAGCTGTGCGGAGGCATGCCCTTGGCACTGGACCTGGCCTGCGCAAGACTCGCCACCCACCCCCACTGGGACCTGCCCTACCTAGTCGACCGGCTTGCGGACATCGACCAGCGGCTTTCGGTGCTCAACGTTGACGGCCGCGACGTCCGCACCTGCTTCGAACTCGGCTATCAACTCCTCTCTCCGGGTGCCCAGGCCCTCATGAGGGCGATCGGCAATCTCGGCGTCGGGGAAATCAGCGCCTGGACCGCGGCAGCGCTTGCGGACAGCACCGTCAGTGAGGTCACCCCACTGCTGGACGAACTTGCCGCAGCCCACCTGCTGACCGTCACTGGAACTGTCCCCTACGTCCACTGCCGACTCCATGACCTGGTCTTAGCCTATGCACGCGAGCGGGCGACGACCGATGGCGATCCAGCCGAGCTCCGCGTCGAGCTGAACCGCGCCTTCGGCGCCCAGTTGGCCCTGACCGACGTTGCCTACGCCGCGATGCACGGGCCCCAGGAGCGCGCCTTGATCGGCGGCACTGCCCGGTGGACGCCGGCGGACGCACCGCCACGGATCACGGGCTCGGCCACCGAGTGGTTCGTGGCCCGCTTGTCAGACATCTCCCAGATGGTGCAACGGGCAGCCGAGGCCGGCCTGTACGAAGCCTGTTGGGAACTCGCGGTCGCACCGCAGACAGCTCTGGAAGCCGGTGGCTACTTCGACCTGTGGCACACCACGCACGCACGCGCCCTCGCCGCGGTGGGCATCAGCTACGGCGAGGCCGCGCTGCTGCACTCGCTCGGCTATCGCGCGCTGGTCCTCCGCAACTACCGCGAAGCCGAAACCCACCTGGGCCGGTCGGCGGAGATCTTCAGCCGCCTCGGCGACACCGAAGGGCAGGCCGCCGTCATGGTTCTGATCAGCGACGCCTGCCGGATACAGGGTGATCCGACGGCCGCTCGCGCTGCCTGTGAGCGCGGCTTCGCCCTGCAACCGGCCAATAGGCGCACCCGTGCCAACCTGTGGCTGAATCTCGGCCGGGCACAGACACATCTTGATGAGCTCGCGCAGGCCAAGGAGTCGCTGCGCCACTCGCTCACGCTCTACGAGCAGAGCGATGACCTGCGGGGACAGGCCGAAGCCCACTGCGACCTGGCGCGGATCTTCGTCCGCGAGGCCGACCTCGGTGCCGCCGCCTCCGCCTTCGGCTCGGCGTTCCAGCTGGCCCAAGCCGTTGGCGACACTCTCGGCATGGCATACATCCTGACGGATCTGGGCGAAGCCCACGCTCGTCTCGGTACTGCCGAGAACGCGTATCCGCTGCTGAACGAGGCGGCGAGACTCGCCCAGCAGGCCAACAACGCATATGTACAGAACCGTGCCCGGCAGACCCTCGCCGAGCTCGTCCCGCGCGAGCGCACCGACACCACTCACGCGGCGCTCGCCCCCCGTCCCGACAGCGAACATGGAGAGCAGCTGTGATGCACCTCCCGGAGCCGGCTCTGTCTCGCGCAGTTGTTCACCCATGGGCGTACCAAGCTGCCGGTCACTGAGGAATCAACTATCCCGCCCCGACGGTCAAGCGCGCGGGCAAGGGCCCGGGCAAGGCGCAACAGTGGTGGGCTCTGCCCCATAGGGATTGGGCGGTAACCGCCGACGGGCCTACTGCACTTGCCAGAGGGTCTGGTGGAGCAGGCGACGGATCTCCTCAGGGGGGAAGCCGATCAGCCGCAGGCAGGGCGGGGATGGTCAGGGGTGGCCAGGTGATGGCGGGCTCGTCGGGTCCGTCCGGGCAAGTGGGCTGTTCGGAGCTCGGCAGCGGCGCCGTGACCCTCCTCATCCTGTGGTGGGAAACCCGTCACTGACACCGATGGCGGGCCCGTGCGAGATGGCCCCCCTCGTGGGTGTGGCAGGCCGTGCACAGCTTCTGTACTGGGCAGGGGCTCTATAGAGTCTGTCTGTGGTCAAGCCACGGTGGGTCGGCCGTATACCTCTCGTTGAGCGGTGGAGCCCCGACGTAGTTCTCCGGGAAAGTCGGCGTGTCGCCTGTGTCGTTTTTGAAGTCCTCGACGAACACCGTGCCCGGGGCCTGCGGGACTCCCGGAGTGCCGGATGCGTGAAGTGTGTCCACACTCGCCGGATCGCCCAGAGCCTGGGCTTGAGTGGTCGGTAGAGCACCCGTGCTCGCAAGCGCCATGAGGAACACTGACGCGGTGTGCGCGCCCTGAGAAAGCTTCTCTGCGGGAATTGCCGCCGCCTCTTTTCCAATCATGACGGCGTACAAGCTGCATCGGCCATGGGCGGAAAAGAGGCGACCCAGGCCATTTACTGTGCAATCCGCATTCAAGCATGCGCTCTCAAGGAGAGAAGGCCAGCCAGCTCGATGATTGCATTTTTCACCTCGTTGGTCGAGTCGGGATGAAACCCGAGGTCGGTGGGTGATTATCTTGCTGCTACTGCCTTCGGGCCCTATCGCTCCTCCAGCGGAGTGGCACATCACGCGTGAGATCGTGCCCGCAAGTTGGTTCGTTTGTGAGCGTGCTCATATCACTTCCGCAAGCGCATTCAGCTCCTGTAAGTCCCTCACGCACTGATCGGCCGACCTCTCCAACGGTCGACCGAGGCCGGAGCTGGTCCTCCACACGAGCAAAACGGGAGCGTTCATGCTTCAACGCAAATCCCTGTGGCACCTTGCTGCGGTCTCCGTCGTTGCCATCGCCGAGGTCGCCGTCCCCGCTGCGGCACAGGCGCAGACGCTGGTCTCCTCTCAGGCCGGCACCTCCGGTCAGCACGCCAAGATCTCCCAAGCCAAGAAGTCGAACAGGGCAGCGCAGCCCAGTACGCCGTTCGCGTGCGCCGGCAGGATCTACGACGCCGCCGGAGCGCCTACCACGCAGCTTTACGAGGGAACTCCCGGGCCCGGATCCGTGTCGTTCGCTCCTCTGGGCCCGGCGACCGGCAACTACAACGCCATCGGCATCAACCCGGTGGACCACTTCATGTACGCGATCGACAACACCGCCGGCAGTCTGCTCCGGATCAGCGCCGACGGCTCCGTCACAAACCTCGGGCCCATCACCGGCCTGCCGCCACACGGGTTCAACAGCTACAACAGTGGTACGTTCGACGACGCGGGCGCCTACTACGTGGCGCACCCGGAAGGGGGCAGCGTCACCGCGATCTACGTGATCGACGTGCCCACGCACACGGTGACTCGTACGATCCCGGTCTCCCCGGCGGTGCAGTTCTCGGACTTGGCCTTCGCCCACGGCTTCCTGTGGGGCGCCTCACCCGATGGAAGCATCGTGCGCATCGATCCCAACACCGGCGCCGCTTCCGCGTTCACTGGGGTTTTTCCAGCGACCACGCTCAACGGCTACGGCGGCGCGTTCACCTACGGCAACGGTGACCTCGGCTTCATCGACAACGGTGGGTTCATCCGTCGCGTGGCGGTGACAAATCCCGGCTCGGCCACCCCGACCCTCACCCTGCTTTCCACGCAGACCGCTCCCGCCGTATCGACGAACGTCGATGCGACATCGTGCTTCGGCGCGCCGACGGATCTCTCGGTGACGAAGACGTCGGCTTCCATGGCGTACACGCCGGGACAGAAGGTCATGTACACCATCACGGTCAAGAACAACGGTCCGAACCAGTCCTCCGGTTACACCCTCACCGACACGATCCCGGCCGGGTTGACGAGCCCGGGAACCACCACGGCCGGCTGCACCATCACCGGCTCCACCCTCTCCTGTACCAGCGGTGCGTTGCCCGTCGGCGCCTCAGACACCATCGTCATCACCGGAACCGCAGACAAGAACTCCACCGGAGTTCTCACCGACACCGCCACGGTCACCGGCAACGAGGCCGACACAGACCCGAACAACAACACCGCCACCCTCGGCACCCCACTCGCCCGCACGGCGGCGGATCTCGCCATCAAGGAGACCGGCCCGGCCCGGGCGACCGAGGGGGACACCGTTACCTACACGCTGAAGGTCACCAACAACGGCCCGAGCGGCTCCACCGGCTACACCATCACCGACACGCTGCCAGCGGGTCTACAGAACTCCTCCGCCTCCTCCGGGTGCACGATCACCGGCTCGATGGCGACCTGCACCGCCGCCTCCCTCGCGGCCGGCGCCTCGAACACCTTCACTATCGAGGGAACGGCGAGCCCGGACACGACGTCGCTGGTCAACACCGCGCGCGTCACCGGCAACGACCCCGACCCAGACGCGAACAACAACACCGCCACCTTCACCACCAACGTCGGCAAGCACCATTGTGATCACAGCAACGACGAATATGGCGAGGGCGCTGTTCAGTCCGTGAGTTCACGGCGTGCTCTGCCGGCACTCCGTGTGTCAAATCGGACAGAACGACGTGCGATGAAGACAGATTCTCGGCTACCGGTAATTCGTTGAACCTGACGGTAGAGATCGAGTTCATTCGATTCCGCGCTGGATCGAATGAACTCGCGTCCTTGCTCAGTGGTCCACGTAGACGCTTATCCGCGAGTTGATCTGAGGGTACTGGTTCAGGCCGCAGGCCGTCGCGGCATTTCGCGTGCGTGCAATGCACTCACGGCGAAGGCAGGTAGAAGACGGCGCGCGCCCCCGATCGAGGCTCCGTGAGGCGCGTAGGTGGAGGCGGCCGAGGCAGCTTCTGAACTTGATTGGGTGATGTCGGAGCCGTTCGTCTGACGGTGGCCGGTCCGTTCCGGTAGCCCTGGATCGTGAGATACGCACAGGGCGGCGGGCTGACCGACGCTGGGAGGGCCGCGCGGGAGCGCGTTCGGCTGCAGGCCGTGGAACGCTTCAAGAGCGGGCGGAGGAATCGGGAGATCGCTGCCGGGTTGCGGGTCAGCGAGCGGTCGGTGGAGCGGTGGCGACGGCAGTGGCGCGAGCGCGGCGAAGCGGGGGTCCTGTCGAAGGGATCGCCTGGCCGGCCCAGGCTCAGCGAAGCGCAGATCGCCAGGCTGGAACGAGAGTTGGAGCGTGGTCCGCTGGTCCACGGCTGGCGGACCAGCGGTGGACGCTGGCGCGGATCAAGACGCTGATCGGCCGACTGTTCCATGTGGGCTACACGGTGGAGGGCACCTGGCAGCTGTTGAAGCGGCACGGCTGGTCCTGGCAGCAGCCCGCCCGGCGGGCAATCGAGCGCGATGACGCGGCGGTCGAGATCTGGAGGAAGGAGACCTGGCCGCTGGTAAGAGCACCGCGGCGGCTTGCAACGGTTGGATCGTGTTCGAGGACGAAGCCGGCCAGTCGATGAGGCCGCCGCGAGCCAGAAGCTGGGGCCGCAGGGGCTCCACGTCCGTGGTCCGGGTGCGCGGTCGGGGCTCGGGCAGGGTGTCGATGGCCGGGTTGACCTGCTACAAGCCGGGGAAGCGGTCCCGGACGTTCTATTCGGTCCGCGAGTACCGGGGCCGCAAGGGCGAGCCGAAGGGCATCGGTTGGCGCGACCTGCGCGACCTGCTGCTCAGGGCCCACATCCAGCTCGGCGGCCCGATCGTGCTCGTGTGGGACAACCTGCGCATGCACCTGATCGAACCGATGCGCCAGTTCATCGCCGACCACGCTGTCTGGCTCACCGTTTTCCAACTTCCGAGCTACTCACAGGACTTGAACCCGCAGGAGGGCATCTGGTCGCTGGTCAAGCGCGACATCGGCAACCTCGCTGCGGCCGACCTCGGCCAGATCACCCGTGCCGTCAAGCGCAGGCTCAAGCAGATCCAGTACCGCCCGGACCTGATCGACGGCTGCCTGGCCGGCACCGGCCTGATCATGGACGACTGATCTGTCGGCCCTGGAACTCGACCACGACCACGCCGTCACCAGCGGGCACATCCGGGGCTGGTTGTGCCGCGCCTGCAACCAGGCGGAGAAGACATCGAACGAGTCAGCCTTCGTTGCCTACCGGCAGAAGAACCCCGCGACCATGGCCGGTATCACGGTCGCCTACAGCTCGGTCAGCGGGAGGAAGGAGATCCAGCTCTCCTACCGCCAGAACTCCCCGATCGGGCGCGTACCCGCTCCCCGTGAGCGGCCGTCCGAGGTGGCAGCCAGGTGCGTGGCGGCCTTCGAGGCGACGGCTGCCGACTTCATCAAGTCCGAGGAGTTGACGGCCCACACCAACGCGCCCGACGCGTCGTACCGGAAGGTGACCACACACAGCCTCGCCGACGCACTGAAGAGGTTCGGGATCGCTCCGCGGAAGGCCAGGCGAACGTCGAACGCGGCTACCACCGGGAAGATTTCGTCCGGGTCGGACTGATCGACCCGCGCTGACCGGGAAAACACGAAGGCCCCTCACCGCGCCGTGCAGTGAGGGGCTTCGGCCTGTCCGGGAGGGTCAGTAGCCGGTGGTGGATGCGGTGTACCAGTGCCCGTCGGTGGGGTACCACACCTGGCCCTTGGCCCATGCGGTGTCGGTGCTGCTGGCGTCGCCGAGCATCAGGGTGTAGCAGGAATACCCGTACAAGGAGGGAACCCACGTGGTGATACCGCAGGAGTGGCTTGCGCCGCCGTAGCGGTAGACCCAGCCGTTACCCGCATCCGAGTAGTAGTTGGTGACGCGGCCCCACGCGGCACCGCAGTTGTTGGAGTAGCGCAGTTCGATCTGGCCGACGACGGTTCCGTCATTGGCGCGGATGGAGATGGGCGGAACCGGGCTGTGGGCGTCGTTCGCGCAGATGGTGGCGCTGGGGCTCAGCCCGTCGCAGCCGTGGTCCCAGCAGGACGTGGAGGCGTGGGCTGGCACGGCGGTCAGTGTGGTGGCCGCGAGTGCGAACGCGGCCACGAGAAGAGCTTTCAGGCGCTTCACGCAGGTCCCCCTGAGGGCAGGGGGGGAGCAGAGTACTCCCCCCGACGACGCGTGAGCGTACCGGCGGCCGGGAGGAGACAGGGGCCGTTTACTGGCCAAAAACGGCGAAGCCCCGCCGGCCGCTGCTGCCGAAGCAGCAGGGTGGTACCCGGTGGGGCTGATCGACCCGAACGGCCCGTGCAAGACCGGCGGGATGGGGAAGGGAGAGGTCATGCCACCGAGAAGCACGGGCGGCCACCGATGTCTCAGGAAATCGTCTTCGCCAAGATCCGGGCCATGGGATACGAGCCGGACCCGGATGCCTCGTACATCGTCACCAAAGACCCCTCCGCAGGCCTGAACTGCTCGTCCTCCTGCGAGCCACAGTCCTGCCCCAGCCCCGCCGGGACCTGGCGCACATCCTGCACTGGTCGAACTGGCGCCGCCGTCACCAGCACCGGGCCGCGGCCTGCCACCGCCGCTGGAACGGGGTCAGCGCAACGGCCACCACGTGATCACCGACCATGCAGATCACGACCTACAGCTGCCATGACTGACCGACATCACGAATTCAAGTTGAGTTGTTATCGATCCGGCCCTCGGCAGTGTTCATCTCCTTTCCTTGTCGAAGTCGGCGTCGTGGTGGGACTCTCGCGCGCACATGCAGCCGGTCGATCGACACTCGGGGCGGATCAGTTGTACGTGGTGGCCGATGGGCCGGCGATGGCGGTGAGCCGGAACTTGGTCTCGTCCTCGCTGCCGGGCACTGCGGTCATGATGACGATCTCGAGCTCGGAGTCGCCGTCGGTCAGGACGTCACAGTCCACCGTGACCGGGCCCACCGACGGGTGGTCGATCGTCTTGTGGTCCTCGCGGTGCGCGGCAACCTCTCCGCTCGCCCATAGCTCGGCGAACCTCTCATTGCCTGCGTTCAGATCGCGGATCAGTGCGGCCAGGCGGCTGTCCCTGGGGAAGCGGCCGGTGGCGCGGCGCAGGTCGGAGACGACGGCGGCGTCGATGGCGTCGCGGTCCGCCTCGATCACCGGCCACAGCGCGAGACGGGCGGGACCGGCGCCCGCGGGGAATCTGTCGCGGGCGAAATTGCGCAGCGGTGGCGGCGAGGCGGAGGGGGCGCCCAGCAGGGCGGCCCACGCACGGTTCCACCACACCAGTTGCCAGTCGGCCGCGAACACGGCGACCGCCACGTCCCCGAGGCGGGCGAGCACCCGCTGCACGCCGGGCGGGAGATGGTCAGAGAGATCCCGTTACGCCAATCCGCATCCGGAGTGTGGCGGCGCGCCGCAGACCGTGTCTTTGACGCGCTGGTGCCCGCTACGAGCATGGCCACAGCGCCCATCCCGGTAAGGGAAAGTCGGATCTTCATCGGTGCCCCTTCCCCTGACGCCGGCACCCGCAGGCCCTACGCCTCCGGCCGGTGGCCGCCATCTTCACCAACTCGCCAGCCGTACAAGCCCGGGAAACAGCGGAGCCTCCTATTATCGACGATCACGTGATTCCTCACCGAAAGCGTCAGCTTCCCGGCCCAAGTGTTCGATCCGGGCTGGGCGAGCTCGGGCGCGTTCATCACCCGGCGGGCACGGCATCGACATCGCCGCTGAGGGTCCGCTCCTCTGCGTCGGCCAGCCAGAAGAAGACCAGGGGCAGGCTGAGTTCGATCACCGCCAGCACGATCTGAAACCACTGCGGCCAGCCGTGCGCGGCGAGCGAGAGTAGCCGGCCCATGCCGCCGAGCAGGAAGACGCCGGCCAGCCACCGCACCGTCCGAGCCGGGATCGGCCGCTGCCGTGCGGCCCACACCCACGCCAGCCCATAGCCGACGAAGCTGGCCCCCATGAACCGGCCCCAGCTGTCGACCGTAGCGCCGGCGGAACCGGCTCCGGGGATCGCCGCGTTGCCGAGGAGCACGTGGTACAGGCCGATCACCACGCTCGACCAGCCCATCAACTGTGTGAGGGTGCGCAGAGTCCTTGCCATGATCCCTCCGAGCCGTCTCGGTGGAGCTTAGTTGACATGTGTCTACTAGACTGGATGCGCTAGTAGACACATGTCAAGTAGTCTTCGCTCGTGCCTCCCCGCCAACGACTGAGCCCCGCCGACCGCCGCACCCAGCTCCTCGCCGTCGGAGCGCGGCTCTTCGCCGCACGCCCGTACAACGATGTCCTGATGGAGGAGGTCGCCGAAGAGGCCGGAGTCTCACGAGCCCTGCTCTACCGCCACTTCCCCAGCAAGCACGCCCTCTTCGCGGCCGTCTACCAGCAGGCTGCGGACCAGCTGCTCGCTGAGACCCGGCTTGACTCCACCGACTCCTTGGTGGATCAGCTCATCCAGGGCATGGAGGTTCACCTCGACTACTTCGTGGCGAACCGCAATGCCGTCCTCGCCGCGAATCGGGTTCTCGCGGGCGATCCCGTGATCCAGGCGATCATGGCGAACGAGCTGGACTCACTCCGCACGCGCCTGCTGGCCGTACTCCCACTCGCTGACGAGAGTGCCCGTGAGGCCGTGTCCGGCGTCCTGAAGAGCTGGCTGGTCTTCGTCCAGGTCCTCTGTGTCGACTGGCTTACCCACGAGACCTGCACCCGCACCCAGTTGCGCGACGTCTGCATCGGCGCGGTTCTCGGCGCTCTCCGACCGCTGCTCACCGAGGACCCCGCCCCCGAGTGGCCGCCACAGCGGCCCAACACGGGCGGTCAGGGTCCGCCGTACGACGAGGGCGGTGCCCGGTGCAGTCCCGGTCGGACTCGAACCTCCGAGCAGGGGAACTGACGCCTGTGGGAGTCACGTGGCGTTGCACATCTTCAAACTCGCGATGGAGGACGACCCCCCTTGCGCCTCTCGTATCCGTCGCCACCCGACACCTGGCCCGGGCCTGGGCACTGGAGAAAGCTGGGGCTGAGCATCGAATCGAGACAGCTTGGCTGGCTCATTTCAGCCGACCCGGCACGATATCTGACGGCTGCTGCTGGATTAGTTCTCCCGCCGTTACCTTGCTCGACGGACAGTTGGTATCGTCCCCGAGCTCGTGAGGGTAGTTCCCAGGTCGGCGCCCCACTCGCCCTGATGACCGAGTCGTCCCTGCACCCGCGCGGATGGTTCGACGCCGACCCTGTACCTGTCCGGCCGGCTGCGTCGTCCCCACGCCTGCAGGGGTAGCTCGAGTTCGGCTGCAACTACCTAGCCCTCGCCCCTCAGCGCACAGCATTGACGATCAATCGCGGGTGGGGTCGTAAGTCGATGATGCCGAGACTCGCGTCGGGCCGGCAGTGAGTGCAGGCGCTGGTGCCGTCGGCGAGCAGACGGCGGCCTTCCTCACCGATGCCGAGTTCGACGATCCACTCGGGCGGCGCGGGCCTGATCCGTCGGCCGTGCTCCTGCTCGGCCTGCCGCTTGAGAGCCAGTGGCCCAAGCTTCCCGATTGCTTCGGCCCGTGGCAGACCGCCCACAAGCAGCACCAGTTGTGGTCTGCCGACGGCACCTGGGAGAAGCTGCTCCAGTGCGTCCAGGCCGTCGCTGACGCAGCCGGGGGCATCGACTGGGACATCAACGTCGACTCCACGTCCATCCGCGCCCACCAGCACGCCGCCGGGGCTCCAAAGGCCCCGCCGGCACTGCCGGCCGCGTCAAAAGGGGGCATGGCAAGATCGATTCACGTGCGCGCGCACTTGCGCCTGCGGGAGGTGCTTCAAGAAGCAATCCGGCAGACGAGTCCCTCGGCCGGTCCCGGGGCGGGCTGACCACCAAGCTCCACCTTGCTGCGGACGGCAAGTGCCGCCCGCTGTCACTGGTTATCACCCCAGGCCAACGGGCCGACTGCACCCAGTTCGAACCCGTGCTGGACAAGATCCGCGTCCCCCGCGCTGGCCTCGGCAGACCTCGCCGGACTCCGCGCAGCGTCAGCGCAGACCGCGCCGACAGCAACGGCGTGATCCGTGCCTACCTGCGACGCCGCGGGATCCGGCACGTGATCCCTGAGAAGCGCGACAGCCGGGGCGCCCGTCTGCGCAAGGGCTCGCGGGGCGGGCGACCACCGGGCTTCGACCTGGTGCGGTACGAGAAACGCAACACCGTCGAGCGAGCGGTGAACAAGCTCAGGCAATTCAGAGCCGTGGCAACGCGCTATGACAAGCGAGGATACGTCTTCCTGGGTACCGTCACCGCTGCCGCACTCCTCATCCGGCTCCGGTCATAATCACGCTGGGCGTTGACCCCACGGCCTCTTCGTCAGTGACGGACCAGGCAGAACGGATGACCTGCGGGGTCTGCGTATATCCGCCAACTCCGTCCGTCCGCACCGTCGTCCAGCACCCTGGCGCCCTGGGACAGCACCTGTTCTTGAGCGCGGTCCAGGTCGGCGACGCCGAAATCCAGGTGGAACTGCTGTGGCCGGCTCGGGTCCGGCCACAGCGGCGGCTGGTAGTCCGCTACCCGCTGGAAGGCCAGGACGAGGCCGGATCCGGTGTGCAACGTGGCCCAGCCCTCGCTGAGCGCCCATCGCCGATCCGGCTGGTTGACGGCGCCGCCAACTCGCCCAGGTCCTCCAGCTCCTCCGCGTCC
>NZ_JBSGDB010000070.1:0-25958 GCF_053602155.1 Streptomyces sp. NPDC004561 | reverse complement strand
GTTCAACCAGGGGCCGCCCCTCATGTCGTACCGCCGCTACTTCTTCTTCGCGCCGCGCTTCTCGCGCACCCGCACCGAGATGTGGATCGGGGTGCCGTCGAAGCCGAACTCCTCGCGCAGACGGCGCTCGATGAAGCGCCGGTAGCCCGCCTCGATGAAGCCGGAGGCGAAGAGCACGAACCGCGGGGGCTTGGTGCCGGCCTGGGTGCCGAACAGGATGCGGGGCTGCTTGCCGCCCCGGACCGGGTGCGGGTGGGCCGAGACCAGCTCGCCGAGGAAGGCGTTCAGACGGCCGGTGGGGACGCGGGTCTCCCAGCCGGCGAGGGCGGTCTCGATGGCCGGGACCAGCTTCTCCATGTGGCGGCCGGTGCGCGCCGAGACGTTCACCCGGGGCGCCCAGGCGACCTGGCCGAGCTCGGTCTCGATCTCCCGCTCCAGGTAGTAGCGGCGCTCCTCGTCGAGGCTGTCCCACTTGTTGTAGGCGATGACCACGGCGCGGCCCGCCTCGACGGCCATGGTGACGATCCGCTGGTCCTGCACGGAGATGTTCTCGGAGGCGTCGATCAGGATGACCGCGACCTCGGCCTTCTCCACGGCGGCGGCCGTGCGCAGGGAGGCGTAGTAGTCGGCGCCCTGCTGGAGGTGGACACGCTTGCGGATACCGGCGGTGTCCACGAACTTCCAGGTCGTGCCGCCGAGTTCGATCAGCTCGTCGACCGGGTCGCGGGTGGTGCCCGCCAGCTCGTTGACGACGACGCGCTCCTCGCCGGCCACCTTGTTCAGGAGGGAGGACTTGCCGACGTTCGGGCGGCCGATGAGCGCGATGCGGCGGGGGCCGCCGATGCCGGTGCCGAAGCTCTGCTCGGGCGCCTCGGGCAGCGCCTCCAGGACGGCGTCGAGCATGTCGCCGGTGCCGCGGCCGTGCAGGGCCGAGACCGGGTGGGGCTCGCCGAGGCCCAGGTTCCACAGGTAGGACGCGTCGGCCTCGCCGCTCGGGCCGTCGACCTTGTTGGCGCACAGCACGACCGGCTTGCCGGCCTTGCGCAGCAGCCGGACGACCGCCTCGTCGGTGTCGGTCGCGCCGACCTTGGCGTCCACGACGAAGACCACCGCGTCGGCGGCCTCGATCGCGTACTCGGCCTGCGCGGCCACGGAGGCGTCGATGCCGAGGACGTCCTGCTCCCAGCCGCCGGTGTCGACCACCTTGAAGCGGCGGCCGGCCCATTCGGCCTCGTAGGTGACGCGGTCGCGGGTGACGCCGGGCCGGTCCTCCACGACCGCCTCGCGGCGGCCGATGATCCGGTTCACCAGGGTCGACTTGCCGACATTGGGGCGGCCGACGACGGCGAGCACGGGCAGCGGACCGTGGCCCGCCGCCTCGATGGCGCCCTCGACGTCCTGGATGTCGAAGCCCTCTTCCGCGGCGAGCTCCATGAAGTCCGCGTACTCGGCGTCGCCGAGAGCCCCGTGCTCGTACTCGTGCTCGGCCGAGCCGTCGGGCTGGATGTCGTCGTTCATGAAGTCCGTACCTCGTCGTTCATCGTGGTGATCGGTGGAGCAGGCCCCGGTGGGCAAATCCCTCGCGGGCTGATCCACTACTCAAGTGTCGCCGAGCGCCCGGTCAGGCGCCTGGCGTTTTCCAGGTGGCAGGTGAGCTGCTTCTGGATGCGCTCG
The DNA here is from genome assembly GCF_053602155.1 of Streptomyces sp. NPDC004561. Taxonomy (NCBI): domain Bacteria; kingdom Bacillati; phylum Actinomycetota; class Actinomycetes; order Kitasatosporales; family Streptomycetaceae; genus Streptomyces; species Streptomyces sp. NPDC004561. The sequence goes on along the minus strand of NZ_JBSGDB010000070.1, from coordinate 24,284 downwards.
GTCGCCGCGTCCAGCGCCGCGCGCGTGCGCCGTCCGGTGCCGTCGCCCGCCTCGAAGGGGTCGCCGAAGACGACGTCGACACGGGAGCGCAGCGGGGGCAGCGCCTTTATCAACCGCCCGGGCCGCTCGGCGCTTCCCAGTACGGCGACGGGGACGATCGGCGCCCCGCTGCGGACCGCGAAGTAGGCGAGCCCGGCGCGCAGCGAGGCGAAGTCGCCCTCGCCCCGGGTGCCCTCCGGGAAGATGCCCAGCACTCCCCCGGCCTCGAGCACGCCGAGCGCCTGGGTGATCGCGGTGCGGTCGGCGGCGGCGCGGTCCACCTTCAGCTGGCCGATGCCGGTCAGGAAGGGGTCCAGCGGGCCGGTGAACGCCTCCTTCTTGATCAGGAAGTGCGTCGGCCGGGGTGCCACGCCCATGACCATCGGGCCGTCGATGTTGTGGGAGTGGTTCACCGCGAAGATCACCGGCCCGGTGGCCGGCACCTTCCACGCGCCCAGCACGCGCGGCTTCCACAGCCCGTACATCAGGCCGACCCCGATGCGCCGCCCGACCTCGGCGCCGCGCTCCGAAGCGACCGGCGGTCTGCTCACTTCCCGGCCCGCTTCTCCTCGACCAGGGTGACGACGCACTCGATGACCTGGGCGAGGGTGAGCTGGGTGGTGTCCACCTCGACCGCGTCGCCGGCCTTGGCGAGCGGCGAGGTCTTGCGGCTGGAGTCGGCCGCGTCCCGCTTGATCAGCGCCTCGCGGGTGGCGTGGATGTCGGAGCCCTTCAGCTCACCGCTGCGGCGGGCCGCACGGGCCTCCGGGGAGGCGGTGAGGAAGACCTTCAGGTCGGCGTCCGGGAGGACGGTGGTGCCGATGTCCCGGCCCTCGACCACGATGCCGTGCTCCGCCCCTGCGGCCAGCGAGCGCTGCAGTTCGGTGATCCGGGCGCGCACCTCGGGCACCGCGCTGACCGCGCTGACCTTGGAGGTGACGTCCTGGGTGCGGATCGGGCCGGCCACGTCCACGCCGTCGACCGTGATGGCCGGGGCGGCCGGGTCGGTGCCGGAGACGATCTCCGGCTTGCCCGCGACGGCGGCGACGGCGGTCGGGTCCTCCAGGTCGATCCCGTTGGTCACCATCCACCAGGTGATGGCCCGGTACTGGGCACCGGTGTCCAGGTAGCTCAGGCCGAGCTGGGCGGCCACGGCCTTCGACGTGCTCGACTTGCCCGTGCCGGAGGGACCGTCGATCGCGACGATCACGGGCTTGGCGGTCGGGGCGGCGCCGTTTTCCACGGGGGACACCTTCCTGGTGCGGTGTGGGCGGGGGGCGGGGAGCGAGAGCGCCCCGCACAAGGTTACTGGGTGCGGGTCACTCGTCCGGACGCACGCGTGCCGACCGTGCCCGGCGCCCTACTGGCGCAGCGCCCACCCTCGCTCCCGCAGCGCCTCCTTCAGGATCTCCGCGGACCTCGGTTCGACGAAGAGCTGGACCAGACCGGCCTGCCGGCCCGTGGCGTGCTCGATGCGCACGTCCTCGACGTTGACCCCGGCGCGTCCGGCGTCCGCGAAGATGCGGGCCAGCTGTCCGGGCTGGTCGTCGATGAGCACGACGACGGCCTCGTACACCCGCGGCGCGCTGCCGTGCTTGCCGGGTACCCGCACCTGGCCCGCGTTCCCGCGGCGCAGCACGTCCTCGATGCCCACGCCGCCCTCGCGCCGCTTCTCCTCGTCGGAGGACTGCAGGGCGCGCAGGGCCCGCACGGTCTCGTCCAGGTCGGTGGCGACGTCGGAGAGCAGGTCGGCGACCGGGCCCGGGTTGGCGGACAGGATGTCGATCCACATGCCCGGGTCGGAGGCGGCGATCCGGGTCACGTCCCGGATGCCCTGCCCGCAGAGCCGTACGGCGGCCTCCTCGGCGTGCTCCAGGCGCGCGGCGACCATGCTGGACACCAGGTGGGGCATGTGGGAGACGAGGGCGACGGCGCGGTCGTGGGCGTCGGCGTCCATGACGACCGGTACGGCCCGGCAGTGGGAGACCAGCTCCAGGGCCAGGTTGAGCACCTCGGTGTCGGTGTCCCGGGTGGGGGTGAGCACCCAGGGGCGGCCCTCGAAGAGGTCGCCGGTCGCGGCCAGCGGGCCGGACTTCTCGCGGCCGGACATCGGGTGCGTGCCGATGTACGCGGTGAGGTCCAGGCCGAGCTCCTCCAGCTCGCGGCGCGGGCCGCCCTTGACGCTGGCCACGTCCAGGTAACCGCGGGCCACCCCACGGCGCATGGCGTCCGCGAGGACCCCGGCCACGTGCGCGGGCGGGGCGGCGACGATCGCCAGGTCGACCGGCCCCTCAGGGGCCTCGTCGGTGCCGGCGCCCAGCGCGGCGGCCGTACGGGCCTGCGCGGGGTCGTGGTCGGCGAGGTGCACGGTGACACCGCGCTGGGCCAGGGCCAGGGCCGCGGAGGTGCCGATCAGCCCGGTTCCGATGACGAGTGCGGTTCTCACTGGGCGATGTCCTTGCGCAGGGCGGCCGCGGCCCCGAGGTAGACGTGGGCGATGTCGGCGCGGGGCCGGTCCGACTCGATGTGCGCGAGGACCCGTACGACCCGGGGCATGGCGCCCTCTATGTCCAGTTCCTGGGCGCAGATGAGGGGGACGTCGACGATGCCGAGCTTGCGGGCCGCGGCCGCCGGGAAGTCGCTGTGCAGGTCGGGGGTGGCCGTGAACCAGATGCTGATCAGGTCGTCGGCACTCAGCCTGTTCCGCTCCAGGACGGCGGTGAGCAGCGCTCCGACCTGCTCGTCCATGTGCCCGGCCTCGTCCCGCTCCAGTTGGACGGCCCCCCGGACCGCTCGTACCGCCACGGCGCTGCTCCTCGCTGACATATGTATTCGTTCTCGCCCGTCCAGCGTAGTCAGCCAGCGTGGCCGGGGCGCGCGGCGCCCGATCACTGAGACGATGCGCGGGTTCCGGCATCTCCCGGTTCCCCATCCTTCATCCCGATGTGTGTACGGAGTGGTGACATGACCCAGAGCGCGACGCGGCGCACGATTCTCGCGACAGGCGCGGCGGCGCTCGCCACCGGCTGCGGCGGCAAGAGCACCAGCAACTCCAACCAGCACGAGACCAACCCCGCGACCACCGGCCCCGGCACCGCCGCGCCCACGGCCACGGCCACGGCCACGGCCACCGGCAGCGAGGTGCCGCCGTCCGGGAAGGCGAAGCTGGCGAGCACCGGCGAGATCCCGGAGGGCGGCGGCAAGATCTTCAAGGAGCAGAAGGTCGTGGTCACCCAGCCGAAGAAGGGCGACTTCAAGGCCTTCTCGGCGATCTGCACCCATGAGGGCTGCACCGTGAGCAAGGTCGTGGACGGCACCATCGACTGCCCCTGTCACGGCAGCAAGTTCCACATCGCCGACGGTTCGGTGGCCCACGGCCCCGCCGCCAGGCCGCTGCCCGCGGAGACGATCACGGTGCAGGGAAATTCGATCCACCTGACGTGAGCGGCCCGCGTACGCTCCCGGCATGCAGCCCGTAGGCCCCGAGGAACTCGTACGCGACCACACGATCTACGCCTGTGTCATGGGGTCGCGGGCCTTCGGCCTGGCCACGGACGCGAGCGACACCGACCGGCGGGGCGTGTTCCTCGCCCCCACCGCCCTGTTCTGGCGGTTCGAGAAGCCGCCGACGCATGTCGAGGGGCCGGGCGAGGAGCGGTTCTCCTGGGAGCTGGAGCGGTTCTGCGAGCTGGCTCTGCGTGGCAACCCGAACATCCTGGAGTGCCTGCACTCCCCGCTCGTGGAGCACGTGGACGACACGGGCCGCGAGCTGCTGTCCCTGCGCGGCGCCTTCCTCTCCCGCCGCGCCCACGACACCTTCACCCGCTACGCCCTCGGCCAGCGCAGGAAGCTCGACGCCGACGTCCGCGCCACCGGCGCCCCGCGCTGGAAGCACGCCATGCATCTGCTGCGCCTGCTGATGAGCGCCCGCGACCTGCTGCGCACCGGCGAGCTGCGCATCGACGTGGGTGACCGGCGGGAGCCGCTGCTGGCCGTGAAGCGGGGCGAGGTGCCGTGGGCCGAGACCGAGGCGTGGATGGTCCGGCTGGCGGCCGAGACCGATCAGGCCCTGCGGGGCAGCCCGCTGCCGCCGGAGCCGGACCACGCGCGCGTGGCCGACTTCCTGTTCCGGGTGCGCCGGGACTCAGCGCTGAAGGCGGGCGCGCACCACGAAGTCGTGCAGGGCGTCGTGCCCGCCGGCCGTGTCGGGCAGGGCTGAGGCAGCCTGCGCCTCGTCGAGCACGGCGTGCAGCCGCTGCACGTCGGCCTCCACGCGCGTGTGGTCGACCCCGGCCGTCCCGTGCTCCCGCTCCGCCTTGGCGGCTATCAGCTCGGGCACGTAGGCGGGCGCGTCCACCAGCTCCCGGAGGGTGGGCAGATGGGCCTGCACCTCGCCGGCGCGCATGAGGTGGATGCCGGTGAGCAGCACCCGGAACGTGTAGAGCAGCGGCTTGAGTTCGCCGGTCTTCTCGAACAGCCGCCACTGGGTCACCGCGAACCCCCGGTAGTGGTGGGCGTGGTGGCTGGTGAGCACGCCGGGGGCCAGGGCGGCCAGCTCGCGGTGGACGTCGGTGGTGTGCACGACGAGCGGCGAGAGCAGCTGTTCCAGCACATAGCCGTTGCGGCGCAGCATCAGCCGTACGAACTTGCGCAGGTCGTGGGTGACGAGGTCCAGCTCGACGCCGTAGCGCACCCAGGCACGCGAGCGGGTCTCCTCCGGTTCGCGCAGCCCGACGAGGTCGGCGGCGGGCAGCAGATGGACGCCCCGCAGGTCCACGTCCGAGTCCTGCGAGGGGAAGCCGTACAGATGGGCTCCGGAGACGGTCGCGAACAGCACGGGGTGGGGCTGCTCCGCGACCACGGGGGCCAGGTCGATGTCGAGGTCGTCGATCACGGGCCTAAGCGTCCCAGAGGGTGCCCAGCGCCAACAGGCCGTCTCGGTACTCGATCCGCCGGGCCCAGTCGGCGGGCCAGGCGTCCGCGCCCGCCCACGCGCCCGCGAAGGCGCCGGTCAGGCAGGCGATGGAGTCGGAGTCACCGGCCGTGCAGGCGGCCCGGCGCAGGGCGGTGACGGGCTCGTCGGGGAAGAGCAGGAAGCACAGCAGCCCGGTGGCGAAGGCCTCCTCGGCGATCCAGCCCTCGCCGGTGGCCAGGCAGGGGTCGGCCTCCGGGGAGACGGTCCGCACGGCCTCCTCCAGCCGGTCGAGGATCTCCAGGCACTCGTCCCAGCCGCGCGCGATGAAGTGCTCGGGGCCGGGGTCCTGGGCGCGGGTCCACAGGTCGCCGAGCCAGGTGTGGTCGTAGCGCGTGCGGTGGTCGAGCGCGTAGGACCGCAGCCGTCCGAGCAGCGCGGCCGGCTCGGTGCCCTGCGCGAGCAGGTGGACGGCGCGGGCGGTGAGGTCGGAGGCGGCCAGCGCGGTGGGGTGGCCGTGGGTGAGCGCGGACTGCAACTGGGCAGCGCCGGCGCGCTGTTCGTCGCTCAGACCGGGGGCGAGCCCGATCGGGGCGACCCGCATGTTGGCCCCGCAGCCCTTGGAGCCGACCTGGCTGGCGTCCTGCCAGCGCCGCCCGTCCTCCTTGAGCAGATTGCACGCGGTCAGGCAGGTGTTGCCCGGGGCCCGGTTGTTCTCAGGCGACTGGTACCAGTCCACGAACTCCTCGCGCAGCGGCCGCTCCAGCCGGCCGGGCGCGAGGAAGCCGCGCTCCATGGCGGTCCGCAGCGCGCGCCCGAGCGCGAGGGTCATCTGGGTGTCGTCGGAGACGAAGGCCCGCTTCGGCAGTTCCATCTCCCGCCAGGGCCCGCACTTGGCGAGTATCGAGGGCACGTCGTTGAACTCGGTCGGGAAGCCGAGGGCGTCCCCGAGGGCGAGGCCGAGGAGTGCTCCGGTCGCCGGCTGCTTGGACATATGCTTCATCCCCCTTTATCGTCAGCATGACAATAAAGGGGGATGGCGATCACGGCAAGGCGGTTTAGAGGTCGACTTCCTTCATCAGCATGCCGACCTCGGTGTTCGACAGGCGGCGCAGCCAGCCCGACTTCTGGTCGCCCAGGGTGATCGGGCCGAAGGAGGTGCGCACCAGCTTCTCGACCGGGAAGCCGGCCTCGGCGAGCATGCGGCGCACGATGTGCTTGCGGCCCTCGTGCAGGGTCACCTCGACCAGGTAGTTCTTGCCGGTCTGCTCCACCACGCGGAAGTGGTCCGCGCGCGCGTAGCCGTCCTCCAACTGGATGCCGTCCTTCAGGCGCTTGCCCAGGTCGCGCGGGATCGGGCCGACGATCGCGGCCAGGTAGGTCTTCTTCACGCCGTACTTGGGGTGGGTGAGACGGTGCGCCAGCTCGCCGTGGTTGGTGAGCAGGATGACGCCCTCGGTCTCGGTGTCCAGCCGCCCGACGTGGAAGAGCCGCGTCTCGCGGTTGGTGACGTAGTCCCCGAGGCACTGCCGCCCCTCGGGGTCCTCCATGGTGGACACCACGCCCGCGGGCTTGTTCAGCGAGAAGAACTGGTACGACTGCGTCGCGACCGTCAGGCCGTCGACCTTGACCTCGTCCTTCTCCGGGTCGACCCGCTTGCCCTGCTCGGTGACGATCTCGCCGTTGATCTCGACACGGGCCTGGTCGATCAGCTCCTCGCAGGCGCGCCGGGAGCCGTAGCCCGCGCGCGCGAGGACCTTCTGCAGCCGCTCGCCCTCCTGCTCGGCGCCCGGGAAGGTCTTGGGCAGCTTGATGTCCTTCTTGTCCGCGTACCGCTCCCGGTTGCGCTCCTCGACCCGCGTCTCGTACTCACGCGAGCGCGCGGGCGCCGTACGACCGCCCTGCTGGGGCTTCTTCGGGCCGCCCTTGGCGCCGCCGCGGGCCGCGCCGCCGCGCCCGGCCTTGGGGCCCTCCTTGCTCGCGCCGGGGCCCACGTCGTAGCGGCGCTCCTCGGGGCGGGGCTTGCGGGGACGGCCCTGCCCCTGCCGCTCGTCCCGGTCGTTGCCGGCGCCGCGGTGGTTACCGCGTCCGCTGTTCCTGCCGCTGCCGCTGCCGCTGCTTCGCATCAAAGTTCCGTCTTAGTCGTCCGCGTCCTGACCGCCGGGCGCGTCGGGCGCGTCCGGGTCGAACGACGGGACTCCCTCCTGGGTCTCGGCCTCGATCGCCTCCGCCTCGGGGAGGAAGGGCGCGAGTTCCGGAAGCTCGTCCAGGCCACGCAGGCCCATCCGCTCCAGGAAGTAGTTCGTCGTCCTGTACAGGATCGCACCTGTTTCGGGTTCCGTGCCCGCCTCCTCGACGAGACCGCGCTGGAGGAGGGTGCGCATCACGCCGTCGCAGTTGACTCCGCGCACCGCGGAGACGCGGCTGCGGCTGACCGGCTGGCGGTAGGCGACGACCGCGAGGGTCTCCAGTGCGGCCTGGGTGAGCCGGGCGGTCTGGCCGTCCAGGACCAGCCGCTCGACGGCGGGCGCGTAGGCGGCCCGGGTGTAGAAGCGCCAGCCGTTCGCGACGAACCGCAGCTCGAAGCCGCGGCCCTGCACGGTGTACTCGTCGGCCAGTTCGCGCAGCGCGTCCGCGATCTGCCGCCTGGGCCGCTCGAGGATCTTGGCCAGGTGGTCCTCGGTGGCGGGCTCGTCCACGACCATGAGGACCGCCTCCAGGGCGGGTTTGAGGTCCAGCTCGGCGACGGCGTCCGGCCCCGCCGGGGCCTCGGTGGTCTCGCTCACGGCTTCTTGTCCTCCTTGGGCTCCTCGGGCGGCCGGTCGAACTCGTCGGTGACTCTCGGGGCCGCTTCCCCGTCCCCGCCGGTCCAGCGCACCAGCAGCTCCCCGAGCGCGGCCTCCTGCTCCAGGGCGACGGCCTTCTCCCGGTACAGCTCCAGCAGCGCGAGGAAGCGGGCCACGACGGTGAGGGTGTCGTCGGCGTCCTCGACCAGCGCCCGGAAGCTGGCCTCGCCCAGCTCCCTGAGCCGCGCGACCACGATCCCGGCCTGCTCCTGGACGCTGACCAGCGGGGCGTGGATGTGGTCGACGTAGACCTGCGGCTTCGGTTTCGGCTGCATCGCCTTGACCGCCAGCCTCGCGAAGCCCTCGGGCCCGATGCTGATGACGACCTCGGGCAGCAGCTCGGCGTGCTCGGGTTCCAGGCCGACGGTACGGGGGTAGCGCCGGGCCTCCTCGTCGACGCGCGCGTTGAAGATGTCCGCGATCCGCTTGTACGCGCGGTACTGCAGCAGCCTCGCGAACAGCAGGTCCCGCGCCTCCAGCAGCGCCAGGTCGGCCTCGTCCTCCACCTCGGCCGCGGGCAGCAGCCGGGCCGCCTTCAGGTCCAGCAGGGTCGCCGCCACGACGAGGAACTCGGTGGTCTGGTCCAGGTCCCAGTCGGGTCCCATGGCCCGGATGTGCGCCATGAACTCGTCGGTGACCTTGGACAGGGCGACCTCGGTGACGTCCAGCTTGTGCTTGGAGATCAGCTGGAGCAGCAGGTCGAAGGGACCCTCGAAGTTGGCGAGCCGGACCTTGAAGACACCGTCGGCTGCCGGCTCGGCGCCATCGGGCTCGGACGAAGCGGACGCGGCCGGCCCGGGAAGCTCCGGCGCGGGAGCCTCGGGCTCGGCCGGCTCGGGCGCGGAAACTCCCGGCTCGGGCACCTCGGGCTCACTGGCCTCGGGGTCGGCCGGCCCCGGCTCGGGCACCTCGGGCTCACTGGCCTCGGGGTCGGCCGGCTCCGGCTCGGGAGCCTCGTACTCGGGCGCCTCCGACGCGGAAGCCCCGGACCCGGGCGCCTCCGCCTCAGAAGTCTCCTGCCCGGGCAGCTCCGGGCCGGGCGGCTCTCGGTCGGGCGTCTCCGCGGGCACCGCGGCCGGTGCCGTCCCCGGGCCCCGGCCCAGGGCACGCCTGCGGCCGGCGTTTGCGCCGGGAGCAGGAACGTCGGAGGAGGTCATAGCCCCCGCAGGCTACCGCTACCGTCCGCGCAGCCGTCGCACGAGGATGCTCGCGTCCCCTCGGGACTCCAGGTCCGCCAGGACCACGGCCACCGCCTCTCGGACGATGCGTCCGCGGTCCACCGCCAGCCCGTGCTCGCCCCGGAGCACCAGCCGGGCGTGCTCCAGGTCCATCAGCTCCTCGGCGGAGACGTACACCGTGATCTTCTCGTCGTGCCGCTCACGCCCACTGGGCCGCCGGGACGCCGCGCGCCCCTTCTTGCGCGGCTGGGCGGCGGCAGAACCTTCCTGCGCCGCCTGGCGCCGGGCCGGCCGGGTGCGGGACTCGCCGGCCTCGGCGGACTCCGCTTCCGCGGCGACGTGCTCCGCGCCCTCTCCGTCACCGCCCTGGACGGGCACGGACGGCGGTGCGTCCTCGGCGGCGGCCACGTCGTCGCTCTCCCCCGCGGGAGCCGGCACCCTGGCCTCACCGTTGGCCGTCCGCCGCGGAGTCGACGGCTGGAGCGCCATACCCCCTGTCGTACGGAAGAGTTCGTCGGCTCCGGGCAGACTCACTCGGCGTGACACCGGGCGAGCACCTCCCTGGCGAGCTGGCGGTAGGCGGCGGCACCGACGGAGTTGGAGGCGTAGGTGGTGATCGGCTCTCCGGCGACCGTGGTCTCCGGGAAGCGGACCGTGCGCCCGATGACCGTGTGGTAGACGTGGTCGTCGAACGCCTCGACGACACGCGCGAGCACCTCACGGCTGTGCACGGTGCGCGAGTCGTACATCGTGGCGAGGATGCCGTCCAGTTCCAGGTCGGGGTTGAGCCGCTCCTGGACCTTCTCGATGGTCTCGGTCAGCAGGGCCACACCGCGCAGGGCGAAGAACTCGCACTCGAGCGGCACGATCACCTTGTGCGCGGCCGTCAGCGCGTTGACGGTGAGCAGGCCGAGCGAGGGCTGGCAGTCGATCACGATGTAGTCGTAGTCGGGCATCAGCGGCTTCAGCGCCCGCTGGAGCGTCGACTCGCGCGCGACCTCGGAGACCAGCTGGACCTCGGCGGCCGACAGGTCGATGTTGGAGGGCAGCAGGTCCATGTTGGGGACCGCCGTCTTCAGCAGGACCTCGTCGGCGGACATGCCCCGCTCCATGAGCAGGTTGTAGACCGTCAGATCGAGTTCCATGGGGTTGACGCCGAGACCCACCGACAGCGCGCCCTGCGGGTCGAAGTCCACGAGCAGCACGCGCCGGCCGTACTCCGCGAGCGCGGCACCCAGGTTGATGGTCGACGTCGTCTTGCCGACGCCGCCCTTCTGGTTGCACATCGCGATGATCTTCGCGGGGCCGTGGTCGGTCAGCGGGCCCGGGATCGGGAAGTACGGCAGCGGGCGTCCGGTCGGGCCGACGCGCTCGCGGCGCTGGCGGGCCGCGTCGGGCGCGAGCGTGGCCGCGTACTCCGGATCGGGCTCGTACTCGGCGTCGGGGTCGTAGAAGTGCCCCTCGGGCAGTTCGTCGTAGTCGGCGAAGTGGTTGTGGGGCGCGCCACTTCCGTCGCCGGCCATGGCGTTCACGTGATGGCCATCCATGCTCTGGTGTGCTGTCCGGGCGGTCCGCGGACCCGGACTCTGGTGGGCTGCGAAGGTGCGCACAGCTACGGAGCCGACAGCCTCGAATCCCGCGGAGCCCTGGCCCCGTGCAGGCATTCCTGGTTGACCACCCCCGGGAGAAAATGTCGACTCATTCACAAGTCGTCTTACCTCCTTGGTGACCAGGAAACTTCTAGACAAGGTCAGCGTGGCACCATGCCGACGGTTGGCGACTCTATGGCGTGTCGGCGGTCCGCAGCAACACAATCCGCCGGACCCGGCAGGATGTGTCGGCAATGAAACATCTCGCTGTCAAGGGCGTACGGCCGTCGCACAGCAGGTTTCACCGGTGTACGAATCGGTCGAAGAGTTGCGTTCGAGGCGAGTTGACCGAGAGTCGCAAAGTGACCATACACACATCCGGCCGGACCTTGTCGGGCAAGGTCCGGCCGGGTGCGCGCGGTTGACGAACGGTGTTGACGAATCGCCTTTTGCCTGGTGGCGACTTGGCGACTCATCTGGTCGTCACCGGTTCGCGGCGGTCAGCCGAGCAGGGTCTCCAGCTCGACGTGCTCCAGGCCGTGGGCCTCGGCGACCTCCTTGTAAACGACCTTGCCGTCATGGGTGTTGAGACCCTTGGCGAGCGCGGCGTCGCGGCGCAGCGCCTCCACCCAGCCGTTGTTGGCGAGGGAGACGATGTACGGCAGGGTCGCGTTGGTGAGGGCGTTGGTGGAGGTGTTGGGCACACCGCCCGGCATGTTGGCAACGCAGTAGAAGACCGAGTTGTGGACCTGGAAGGTCGGCTCGGCGTGCGTGGTGGGACGGGAGTCCTCGAAGCAGCCACCCTGGTCGATCGCGATGTCGACAAGAACACTTCCGGGCTTCATGCGGGACACCAGCTCGTTGGTGACGAGCTTCGGGGCCTTGGCGCCCGGGATGAGCACCGCGCCGATGACGAGGTCGGCGTCGAGGACGGCCTTCTCCAGCTCGAAGGAGTTGGACATGATCGCCTTGACCTTCGTGCCGAAGATCTTGTCGGCCTCGCGCAGCTTGTTGATGTCGCGGTCGAGCAGGGTCACGTCGAAGCCCATGCCGACGGCGACCTGGGTGGCGTTCCAGCCGGAGACACCACCGCCGATGACCACGGCCTTGGCCGGGGTCACGCCGGGGACGCCGCCGGGCAGCACGCCACGGCCGCCGGCCGCGCGCATCAGGTGGTAGGCGCCGACCTGCGGGGCCAGGCGGCCCGCGACCTCGGACATCGGGGCGAGCAGCGGCAGGGCGCGGTTCGGCAGCTCGACGGTCTCGTAGGCGATGGCCGTGGTGCCGGACTCGATGAGCGCGTCCGTGCACTCCTTGGAGGCGGCCAGGTGCAGGTAGGTGAAGAGGATCTGGTCCTTGCGGAGGCGGTGGTACTCCTCCGCGATGGGCTCCTTGACCTTCAGCAGCAGATCGGCGGCGGCCCAGACCTCGTCGGCGGTGCCCAGCATCTCGGCGCCGGCGGCCACGTACTCGTCGTCCGTGATCGAGGAGCCGACGCCGGCGCCGCGCTCGACGACGACCTGGTGCCCGTTGCGCACCAGCTCGTGCACACCGGCGGGGGTGATGGCCACCCGGAACTCGTTGTTCTTGACCTCGCGGGGGATGCCGACCTTCACGTCGATCACGGTCCTTGGCTCAGAGGGGTTGGAGGTGCATTACAAGACGTACCCAGACATGCGGGGGCATACCGGGAGACCCGTCAGGAACATGCGGCAGAGCCAGTCTAATGAAGGTGTTCCGGCTGTCTAGCCTTTCATTGCATCAATCTTCCCCGGAGGCACTGCGGATTTCGCAGGCGTCAGCGCCCCGATCTGGGCTTGTACCGCCCTCCGGGGACTCCTCGCCGAGCAGGTGCTCGGCCGCCGAGCGGTGCAGCCGGGCCGCCGTCGGGTCGCCGAGGCGCTCCAGGGTGTCGGCCAGCCGCAGCTGCAGCGCGGCCTGCAGCCTGACGTCCTCCGCGTGCCGGGCCCACTCCACCGCCTCCTGACAGGTGCGCAGCGACTCCTCGGGCCGGCCCGCGTACTCCTGTACCCGGGCGATCTCGCTCAACGCCCGGGCGTGGGCGGCGACATCGCCGCTCTTGCGGTAGGCCGAGGCGGCCGCCCGCCAGTTCCTGAGCGCCTCGCCGTAGCGGCCCGCGTAGGTGTGGGCGGTGGCGATCCGGCCGTACAGCCGGGCGGCCTGTCCCCGTTCGCCCCGGGCCAGCCGGTCGGCCAGGGCCCGCCCGAACCAGTCCGCGGCGCGGTCGTGGTCCGCCAGCTCCTGGTACGTGCCGCCTACGGATTCCATCGCGCGGTCGGTCGCGTACGGGTCGTTCGCCTCCCGGCCGGCGTCCAGCGCGGCCCGGTAGCGGGCCAGCGCGTCCCGGGTGCGGCCGGTCTGGGCGTCCAGGTCGCCCAGGTTCAGCAGGGCCGCGGCCTTCTCCCGGGGCAGCCCGCGCCGCTCGGCGACGTCCAGCACGAGGCGGTGGACGCCGTACAGGTCGGGGGCGGCGGCCTGGGTGCCGACATGCGCCGCCATGGCCCTGACCAGCTGCGACAGCAGCCGCTGGGCCAGGGTGTCCAGCTCCCCGTCGGCCACCGCCAGCCGCGCGGAGGCCAGCAGGGCGGGCCGCCGGATGCGCAGCCAGTCGGCGGCCGCCCGGGGGGTGGGGAAGCGCAGCGCGCGGGGCATGCCGAGCAGCTTCTCCCGGGACTGCGGGCTGTCCGTCTCGGTGATCGCCCGGCAGGACTGCAGCAGCCGTACCGTCCGCTCCAGCATCCGGGCCCGGGCCAGCTGCAGCTCCCCGGGCCGCTCCTGGCTCTCCGCGAGGGCGCGCAGCAGCGGGTGCAGCCGGCCCGGGACGTCGTACTCGGACAGCGGCGAGTCCGCCGCGTGCAGCAGGCCGAGGGCGACGAAGTCGTCCAGGGTGGCGCGGGCGGCCTCGACCGAGCAGCCGGCCAGGGCGGAGGCGGTGTGGGCGTCGATCAGCCCGGCCGGGGCCAGAGCGAGCAGTCGCAGTATCCGGGCGGCCGGGCCGGGCAGCTCGTCGTACACGAGCCGGAAGACGCGGGCCAGCGGGGTGCCGGCCGCGCCGTCCTCGGCGTACGTGTGCATCCGCTTGGCCAGGTCGGAGACGGCGGCCTTGGGCCGGGCTGCGAGCCAGCCGCCGGCCAGGACGAGCGCGGCCGGGTGGCCCTGGCAGGCCTCGACCAGGCTCTCCGCGGAGCGCGGGTCGACGGTGATGCGGACCGAGCCGGTGTAACGGGTGAGGAGCTCCACGGCGGACTTGGTGTCGAGGCCGCCCAGCGTGCAGGGGCGGACGTCCGCGATGCCGGTCAGCGGGCCCCCGGAGACGGCCACCACCAGGCAGTCCGGGGCCTCCGGGAGCAGCGCGTCGACCTGGTCGGCGCCGGCCGCGTCGTCCAGCAGCAGCAGCGCGCGTCGGCCGGTGAGGGCCGCGCGCAGCGCCGCGGCCAGGTCGTCCTCGGCGGCGCCGGCCGGGGCGGGCACGTCCAGCGCGGCGAGCAGCTCGCGCGCGGCCCGCTCGACCGGCACCGGAGTGCCGTCGGGTTCGCTGAGCCGGGCCCGCAGCACCCCGTCGGGGTACCGGTCGGCGATCCGGCGGACCAGTTCCTCGGCCACCGAGGTCCGGCCGGAGCCGGGGCGGCCGGCGATCAGCAGCACACGGGCGCGGGGCGCCTTGCGGCCGGAGAGGGTGTCGAGACCGGCGCGCTCGATGTCGGCGCGCAGTTCCTTCAACTCCCGTGTCCGGCCCAGGAAATGGTCCTCCAGGGCCGGGTGCGCGGTCAGCCGCACACCGCCTGTGTCCACCGCCTGGTCCGTCACGGGCCACACTCCCGTCCCACGCAGCACGCGCAAGCCCGCCGGATCTCCGGTACGGGCCTTGCACTGCTTATTGGCTCGCTCGCCTCCGGGGCGCCCCAGCCGGTGTCGGAACCGCGTCCGCGCTCGCCCGTCCGGGCCCTCGCGCGTGCGCGCTCTCGCCTCCGGTGCGCCCCTTCGGCTCGCTCGCGACGAGCCTAGTTCACGCTCCGCGACCTTCCGGAAGGAGCACGGCGGGCAGGTCCCCCGATCGGATCAGGCGATGGTCACACCAATGCGTGAGGGGTCCGGGTTCAGGACTCGAAGGGGCGCGCGGGCCACGGGGCGTCGGCCGGGCGCAGGGCGTCGAGCCCGTCCCCGCCGCGGGCGGCCACCAGGGAGAGCACCCCGACGACGAGGCAGTTGTTGTGCACGTCGCCGGCCAGGATCCGGCGCGTCAGCTCCTCGACCGTCACGCGCGCGTGCTGCAGGTCGGTCTCCTCGTCCTCCGCCTCGAAGCGCTCCCCCTCGGCCTCGGACAGATCGCGGGCGAGGAAGATCCGTACCGCCTCGTCGCAGCCGCCGGGCGTTGTGTACACGTCGGTCAGCACCCGCCAGTCCTCGGCCTTGACGTGCGCCTCCTCGTACAGCTCGCGCTGGGCCGCGTGCAGCGGGTTCTCGCCGGGCACGTCGAGCAGGCCGGCCGGGATCTCCCACAGCTTGTGCCGCACCGGGTGGCGGTACTGGTTGATCAGCAGCACCCGGTCCTCCTCGTCGAGGGCGAGGACGGCGACCGAACCCGGGTGGACCTGGTAGTCGCGGCGGACCACGGAGCCGCCGGGCATGACCACGTCGTCCGTGCGGACGGAGGTCTTGTTCCCGGTGAAGGGGGTCGCGGTGGCCCGGATCTCCCACTCCTCGGGAGTGTCCTTGATGGTCATGCCCTGTCCTTCCACACGTGCACAAGTGGCCGGGGCGGCGATCCTTTTGAATGCGCGCGCCCCGGCCACCGTACAACTCCTGTGTTACTTCGAGATCTTCCGCTCGACCGAGGCCTTCACGAGGCCGGCGAAGAGCGGGTGCGGGCGGGTCGGCCGCGAGCGCAGCTCCGGGTGCGCCTGCGTGGCGACCAGGTAGGGGTGGACGTCACGCGGGTACTCCACGTACTCCACGAGCTTGCCGTCCGGCGAGGTACCCGAGAAGAGGACGCCGGCCTTCTTCTCCAGCTCCGCGCGGTAGGCGTTGTTGACCTCGTAGCGGTGCCGGTGCCGCTCCTCCACGTACTCCTTGCCGTCGTACACCTCGCGCACGATGGAGCCCTCGGCCAGCTTGGCCGGGTACATGCCGAGGCGCATCGTGCCGCCCATGTCGCCCTCGCCGGCGACGATGTCCAGCTGCTCGGCCATGGTCGAGATGACCGGGTGGCCGGTGGCCGGGTCGAACTCGGTGGAGTTGGCGTCCGGGATGCCGGCCAGGTTCCGCGCGGCCTCGATCACGATGCACTGCAGGCCAAGGCACAGGCCGAGCAGCGGGATCTTGTTCTCGCGGGCGTAGCGGATGGCGCCGACCTTGCCGAGCACACCGCGGTCGCCGAAGCCGCCCGGGATGCAGATGCCGTCGACGTCGCCGAGCTGGGCCTTGGCGCCGGCCGGGGTCTTGCAGTCGTCGGAGGTGACCCACTTGATCTTCACGCGGGCCTTGTTGGCGAAGCCGCCCGCGCGCAGCGCCTCGGTGACCGACAGGTACGCGTCGGGCAGGTCGATGTACTTGCCGACCAGGGCGAGGGTGATCTCGTGGTCCGGGTTGTGGACGCGGTCCAGCAGGTCGTCCCAGGTCGTCCAGTCGACGTCCCGGAAGGGCAGGTCCAGCTTGCGCACGACGTAGGCGTCCAGGCCCTCGGTGTGCACGACCTTCGGGATGTCGTAGATCGAGCGGGCGTCCGGGCAGGCGACGACGGCGGCCTCGTCTACGTCGCACATCAGCGAGATCTTGCGCTTGATGGCGGTCGGGACCTCGCGGTCGCAGCGCAGCACGATCGCGTCCGGCTGGATGCCGATGTTCCGCAGGGCCGCGACCGAGTGCTGGGTCGGCTTGGTCTTCAGCTCGCCGGAGGGGCCGATGTAGGGCAGCAGCGAGATGTGCACGACGAAGACGTTGTCGCGGCCGACCTCGTGGCGGACCTGGCGGACGGTCTCCAGGAAGGGCAGCGACTCGATGTCGCCGACCGTGCCGCCGACCTCGGTGATGACGACGTCCACCTCGTCGGTGGCCATGCGCCGGATCCGGTGCTTGATCTCGTTGGTGATGTGCGGGATGACCTGCACCGTGTCACCCAGGTACTCGCCGCGCCGCTCCTTGGCGATCACGGTCGAGTACACCTGCCCTGTAGTGACATTGGCCGTGCCGTCCAGGTCACGGTCGAGGAAGCGCTCGTAGTGTCCGATGTCGAGGTCGGTCTCGGCGCCGTCGTTGGTGACGAAGACCTCACCGTGCTGGAAGGGGTTCATGGTGCCCGGATCGACGTTCAGGTACGGATCCAGCTTCTGCATCACGACGCGCAGGCCACGGGCCTTGAGCAGCATGCCCAGGCTGGAGGCGGTGAGGCCCTTGCCGAGCGAGGAGGCGACACCCCCGGTGACGAAGATGTGCTTGGTCGTCGTAGATTTCGGCGGCATGGCCAAGAGGGGGCTCCCGTGGTCGCTGTCTGACGTGCGGTGCGGCTGCCGTCCCGGACGCTGTGCTTCGGGGCGGAGGTGCCGTCGCTGCGGTTCGGGGGTTTCGGCCCACCGGTCCACGGGCTACCAGGGTATCAGCGCCCGGAGGAGATGGCTTCCGGCCACGCTCCGCGCCCGGCCGGGCACACAGGGGCTCGCCCCGGCCGGCACGGGTGCGCACAGGTCACACGGTCGTCACCGGTGGCTCACTCGTTCGGCCCACACGGGTTGCCCAGAGCGGCACGCAGATCATCTACGTGCGTCGTATCCTGCTCGGACACTCACTGCCGGGCCGGGCCGGAACGACGGCACACCCTCGCCTGCACCAACCGGAACAACGACAGCGCGGCAGTTCGTTGAGCAAAGACTGTCGTGTTGCCTCAGGGCTCGGCGGACTGGTTTGCTTCACCGCTCAACGCAACAACGACCCCTTGACCTCACCAGCGACAGCCCCCTGCGCGGGGGTGACGTGGCCGTTCGACTGGAGTTGCACGTGGCCGGGCGCATCGAAGACTACGCACTCATCGGAGACATGCAGACCGCGGCACTGGTCTGCCGGGATGGCACGGTGGACTGGCTGTGCCTGCCCCGCTTCGACTCGCATGCCATCTTCGCCGGCCTGCTGGGCACCGAGGAGCACGGCTTCTGGCGGCTCGGCCCGGCGTACGCGGCCGACGCCCAGCCACCCACGGCCGCGCGGCGGAGCTACCGCGGGGACTCGCTGATCCTGGAGTCGGAGTGGGACACCCCGCGCGGCACCGTGCGGGTGACCGATTTCATGCCCCCACGTGACGGCGCCCCGCAGCTGATCCGGATCGTGGAGGGCGTCACCGGGCGGGTGCCGATGCGCTCGGCCCTGCGGATGCGCTTCTCCTACGGCCGGGTCGTGCCCTGGGTGCACAAGCACGACGCACGCACGGTCGCCGTGGCCGGACCCGACTCCGTGTGGTTCGACACGGAGGCCGAGACCTACGGGAAGTCGCTGACGACGTACTCCGACTTCACGGTCGCCCCGGGTGACCGGATCGCGTTCACGATCTCGTGGCAGCCCTCGCACAAGGAGCCGCCGCCGCTGCCGGAGCCGGAGCAGTCGCTGGAGGCGACCGAGGACTTCTGGCGCGATTGGGTGGAGCACTGCACGTACCACGGGCCGTACCGGGAGGCGGTGGTCCGCTCGCTGATCACCCTGAAGGCGCTGACGTACGCCCCGACGGGCGGCATCGTCGCGGCCCCCACCACCTCGCTGCCCGAGGACATCGGGGGCGTGCGCAACTGGGACTACCGCTACACCTGGCTGCGGGACGCGGCGATCACCCTGTCCTCGCTGCTGCGCACCGGCTACCGCGAGGAGGCCCGCGCCTGGCGCGAGTGGCTGCTGCGCGCGGTCGCCGGCGACCCGGAGAACCTGCAGATCATGTACGGCCTCGCGGGCGAGCGCGAGCTGGGCGAGGCCGAGCTGGACTGGCTGCCCGGCTACGAGAACTCCGCCCCGGTCCGCGTCGGCAACGGCGCCGCGCACCAGCTCCAGCTCGACGTGTACGGCGAGGTCACCGAGGCGCTGCACCTGGCCCACATGACCGGCCTGGCCCGCCACGACTACGCCTCCCTGCTCCAGCTGAAGCTGATCCGCTACCTGGAGGACCACTGGCAGGAGCCGGACGAGGGCATCTGGGAGGTGCGCGGACCGCGCCGGCACTTCGTGCACTCCAAGGTGATGGCGTGGGTGGCGGTGGACCGCACCATCAAGCTGATCGAGTCCGGTGACGCGGACGGCCCGCTGGAGCGCTGGCGCGAGCTGCGCGACGACATCCACCGGGACGTGTGCGAGAAGGGCTACGACAAGGAGCGCAACACCTTCACCCAGTCCTACGGCTCCAGGGAGCTGGACGCCTCGCTGCTGCTCATCCCGCAGATGGGCTTCCTGCCCCCGGACGACAAGCGGGTGATCGGCACCATCGAGGCGATCCAGCGCGAGCTGTCCACTTCGGACGGGTTCATCCTGCGCTACCCGACGGAGGGCGAGGACGAGGGCGTCGACGGCCTGCCCGGCGACGAGGGCGCCTTCCTCGCCTGCTCCTTCTGGATGGCGGACGACCTGGCGATGATCGGCCGGGTGGACGAGGCCCGCAAGCTGTTCGAGAAGCTGCTCGCGCTGCGCAACGACCTCGGGCTGCTCGCCGAGGAGTGGGACCCGCGCCTGAAGCGCCAGGTCGGCAACTTCCCGCAGGCCTTCAGCCACGTCCCGCTGATCGACACCGCGCTGCGGCTGACGGCTTCGGGGGCGTACGGCGGCTGAGCGCGCCCGGTCGGCCCGGCCCGCCTAGTCTGGAAGCGGATGTTCCCCCTTTCGGAAGGGGGCCGTCATGGCTTCCCCCTCGAAGGCGGGCGCGGCCCTCGCCGCGCTGCGCGAGGACCTGGTGGGCGACGTGCTCGCCCCGGGGGACCCGGGCTACGACGAGGCCCGTACGGTGTTCAACTCGATGATCGACCGGCGTCCGGCCGTCATCGCCCAGTGTGCGGACGCCGTCGACGTGGTCCGGGCCGTGCGCTTCGGGAGGGAACTGGATCTGCCGATCGCGGTGCGCGGCGGCGGGCACGGCCTGTCCGGCTCCGCCCTGGGCGACGGTGCGCTCGTGGTGGACCTGCGCCGGATGCACGGGGTGACCGTCGATCCGGCGGCCGAGGCGGTCCGGCTCGAGGGCGGCGCCACGATGAGCCACCTGGACCGGGCGACCCAGCCGTACGGGCTCGCGACGACCGGCTCACGGGTCTCGACCACCGGTGTCGGCGGCTTCGTGCTCGGCGGCGGCACCGGCTGGCTGGACCGCGCCTTCGGCCTCGCCGTCGACAACCTCCTCGGCGTCGAGCTGGTGACCGCCGACGCAGAGCGGGTGCACGCCAACGCCGACGAGAACCCCGAGCTGTTCTGGGCATTGCACGGCGGAGGCGGCAACTTCGGCATCGCCACCGCGCTCACCCTCGGGCTGTACGAGCTGCCCGAGTTCTCGATCGTCCTGCTGATGTGCCTGCCCCGGTTCGGGCCGGACGTCGTCCGCACCTTCCGCGAGAT
Source organism: Streptomyces sp. NPDC004561 (assembly GCF_053602155.1). Lineage (NCBI taxonomy): Bacteria > Bacillati > Actinomycetota > Actinomycetes > Kitasatosporales > Streptomycetaceae > Streptomyces > Streptomyces sp. NPDC004561. The sequence continues at coordinate 4,132 of NZ_JBSGDB010000070.1, read as the reverse complement.
CATCCGTGCCGGGTCGGACGAGGTGAGCGGCGCGATCCTGTACATGGCGGGTCCGCCCGCGGAGTTCGTCCCGCCGGAGCTGGTGGACAGGCTGCTGTGCGGTGTCCTGCTGACGTACGCGGGCGGCGAGGACGATCTGCGCAAGCTGGCCGAGCCGCTGCTCGCGCTGCCGCACGAGGTGGAACTGGCCGGCGACATGGCGTACGCGGACGTGCAGTGCATGCTCGACGACCCGCCCGGGATGCGGAACCACTGGTCGGCGGAGTACCTCGCCGGTCTGCCCGACGAGCTGGTGGACGTCTTCTGCGCCCGCGCGGACGGCATGCCGGCGCCGAGCGGCAGCCGGCAGATGCTCTTCCCGCAGGGCGGGGCGATCGCCGCCGGCCCGCACGAGTACCCGGTGGCGTACCGGGACGCGGCATGGGCGGCGCACCCCTTCGGCCTCTGGCCGGACGCGGCCGACGACGAGCGGGCCCTCGCCTGGGTGCGGGACGTGCGCGCCGGTGTCCGGCCGTGGAGCACCGGCGCGGTCTGCCTCAACTTCATCGGCGACGAGGGCCCGGAGCGGGTCCGGGCGGGCCTCGGCGAGGGCAACTCGCTGCGGCTGGCGAAGGTGAAGCGGCGGTACGACCCCGACAACGTGTTCCGCTTCAACCACAACATCAGGCCGGTGTAGCCCGGAGATGTTCTTCGGGCGTCTGCGCAGGTAGCGTCCGCTGCATGGACAGCGGCACGGAGAGCAGACTCGCCACCCAGGGCGCCGGGATCACCGTTCAGCGGGCGCTGGAGCTGCCCGGGCTGCGCAGCGGGCTGCCGGAGATCCTCGCGGGCGCGGACCGGCTCGGCCGTACCGTGCGCTGGGTGCACGCGGGCGAGGTGCCGAACATCGCCTCGCTGCTCAAGGGCGGCGAGCTGCTGCTCACCACCGGCTACGGCCTGGGTACCCGCCCGGCCGAGCAGCGGGCGTTCGTGCGCACGCTCGCCGAGCGCGGGATCGCCGCCCTGGTGGTGGAGCTGGGCCCGCGCTTCACCAGGCTGCCGGCCGCGCTGGTGGACACCGCCCGCAGCGCCGGGATGCCGCTGGTGCAACTGCACCGCGAGGTGCCCTTCGTGACGGTCACCGAGGAGATCCACACCGAGATCGTCAACGGTCACTACGCGCTGCTCCAGCGGGCGGAGGAGGTGCACCGGCGCTGCACCGAGGCCCTGCTGGGCGGTGGCGGGGTCCCTCAGGTGCTGGGCATCCTGGCGGACTTCAGCGGCAATCCGGTGTTCCTGGAGACCGCCGACGGCCGGCTGCTGTACGCCGCCGGTGAAGGGCCGGAGGGCGCGGATCCGCTCCAGGTGTGGGAGGGGCTGCGCGGCCCGCAGAAGGACGCCCCGCCGCCCGCCGGTTCGGTGCTGGTGGACGTGCCCGGCGGTGGCCCCGGCACGGCGGGTTCGGTCCGCGCCCGGCTGGTCCTGCTGCCGGTGCGCTCCCCGCTGGCCCCGGTGCACCGCATCGCCGCCGAGCGGGCCGCGGGCATCCTGGCCGTGGTGCTGATGCAGGCCCGGCAGGAGGAGGAGCTGGCGGCGCGCGGGCGCGGCGACTTCCTCACCGACCTCGCCGAGGGGCGCATCACGGCCGAGGACGCGCCCGCCCAGGCCCGCGTCCTCGGTTTCAAGCCCGGCAGCAGTCCGCTGCTGCCGGTGGTGATGCGGGTCGGCGACTCCCTCTCGCCCGGCGGGGGCTGGGCGGTGCTGGCGCGGGCGGTGTCCGAGGAGCTGGCCGCGGTGGGGGTGCCGGTGCTGCTGGGCGTGCGGCCGGTGGAGGGCCGGGTGCTGGTGCTGCTCGGGCTGCGCTCGGAGTCGGAGCGGTCGGCGGTCGCGGACCGGGTGGCGGCGGCGCTGCGGGCGGGCGTGGAGCGCGCCGGGATGCGGCGGCCGGGCTCCCCGCCGCCGGTCGTGGTCGTCGGCGTGGCGGGCGGCTGGGCGGCGGCCTCGGCCGGGCTGCGGCACGCGGCGGAGACGGCGACGGCGGCGCAGGGCCTGACCGACCGGCCCTGGTACGACGCCCGCCGCCTCGACATCGACCTGCTGCTGTGGCGGCTGCGCGACCATCCGGACCTCGCGGCCTTCGTGGTCCGCGCGATCGGCCCGCTGCGCGATCACGACAACCGCTCCAAGCCGCCGTTGCTACCGACCCTGGAGACCTATCTCGCGCACGCCGGCCGCAAGGCGGAGACGGCCCGCGAGCTGCATCTGAACCGGCAGACCCTCTACAACCGCCTCGCCCGCATCGGGGAGTTGCTGGGCACCGACCTCGACGACCCGCAGACGGTGCTGGCGTTGAGCCTGGCCCTGCGCGCCCGCCGCCACGTCCCCTAGACGAGCGGTATCGGCTGGGTCAACTCGTCGTACACGCTCAGCACTTGGGCGACGGTCTCTTCCTCGGTCGGCCAGCCGGCGGCCTGCCGTGCCCCCGACTCGCGCAGCTCCTCCCGGCGCTCCGGATCGGCGAGGAGCCGTACGACGGTGTCCGCGAGCGCCCGCGGGTCGCCGTACGGGACGAGTTCGGCCGCGTCGCCCACGAGGTCGGGGACGCCGCCGACGCGGGTCGCGACGAGCGGCACCCGCGCGTACAGCGCCTCCTGGGCGAGGACGGACCGTGACTCCCAACTGCTGGTCACCAGCGCCAGATCGGCGGCGGCGAGCAGCTCGGGCACGTCCTCGCGGCGCCCGATGAGCCGCACCGGCAGCTCCTCGTCCTCGATGCGCGCCTGCAGCACCGGCCGCAGCGGCCCCTCCCCCGCGACGACGACCAGCGGCACCGGATCGAGGTCCCGCCAGGCGCGCGCCGCGTCGAGCAGGACCTCGTAGCCGCGGTGCCGGTCGAGGGAGCCGACCGCGATGAGCAGCGGGCGTCCGGTGGCGCCCAGTTCGGCCCGCACCTTGGGCCGCAGCCGGTCGGGGTCGTCCGGCGGGGCGGCCGGCCGGTGCTGTCCGGGCAGGCCCACGGCCGCGAGCCGGGCGTCCCGCGCGCCGGTCCGGCGGGCCCGCTCGACCAGGTCGGAGCTGGTGCCGAGGACCACGGCCGCCGTCCGCACCACGCGCCGCTCCAGCAGCCGCAGCAGATGCGCCCGCGCGCCCTCCGCCCGCGCCCGGTTGTGCCAGGTGACCACCAGCGGAGTGCTGCGCCCGCTGAGCGCGAGCACGGACCGGAAGGAGGCGTGCAGCCCGTGCGCGTGCACCAGGTCGGCGTCCGCGCAGGCCGCCCGGAGCGCGGCCACCGAGGCCGGGTCGCTGCTGCGGGGCACGTGCACATGCTCGGCGCCGGTCCCGGTGAAGTCGTAGGCGTGATCGGCCTCGAAGGGGGCGCACACCGTGACCCGCACGCCCCTCGCCACGAGCCCCTCGGCCAGGGAGCGCACATGCGCGCTGCTGCCGGCGTTGCCTCCGCCCAGCACCTGCACGGTGCGCAGCGGCTGCTGGCCGTGCGGTGCGTTGCTGCTCACGGGGCTCACGGGGCCGGGGCTCCTGGTTCGGCGTGGGGCGGTCACGAGGAAACGTACAGAAGGTAGCGGGCGCAAGGGGGCGGAAGGACCTACCCGCGCGCCTCCCGCACAGACCGTGTTCCCCGCCAAGCATGCCAGCACGTACCGCCGTTCCGGGAAACCCGGGCGGGCGCACAGTGCGGCGGGCCGGGGCAATGCGCCGGAGCACGTCACCCACACGGGTGAGGGAGGTCCTGGCACGGCCGAACGCCGCACGAGCGCGTACTACGAGGTCAGACGCTCACAGCGCCCGCGCTCAGGCGGAGACCCGCTCTCCGTGGACGGCGGCGGCCACGACCGCACCGGCGTGCGCGAGCAGTCCCACGCGCCCGTTGCACACGACGACCGCGGCACCGAGCGCCGCTCCGAGCGCGTGCGCCCCCGTGTCACCGATCATCGCCCGCTCCCCGAGGTCGTCGGGCAGCACGGCCGCGGCGGCGCCCAGAGCGGCCGCGGTCAGCTCCGCGCCCGGACCCCTCCGCAGCAGCCCCGGCGCCCCGAGCGCGAGCACCGCTCCGGCGGCCCGGCCGGGCCGCACGTCCACGAGGTTGACGAAGTGCGCGGCGCCCGCGATGACAGCTCGGAAGAGCGTCGTGGAG
>NZ_JBSGDB010000069.1:0-26495 GCF_053602155.1 Streptomyces sp. NPDC004561 | reverse complement strand
GGCGGGACGGCGCCGGTGTCGTTCGGCCCGGGGCGGGCAGGCCCAGTTGAGCGGTGAGGAGGTGGGCGTCCAGGAGGGCCACGTCGGCGGTGCGGGCGGCGCGGGCGTAGCCGGTCAGCATGCGCTTGGTGAGGACGAGCGCTTCGGGCGGGCGCCGGACGAGCGGCCGGACCCAGGCGTTGATCGCCGCGTCCAGTCCGTCGCGCGGCGCGACCTTGTGCAGCAGCCCGAGCCGGTGGGCGGTGGCCGCGTCGAAGGTCTCGCAGGTGAGCATGAGTTCGCGGATCCGGGCGGCCCCCGCCTCGGCGATCAGCCGGCCCATCGCGCCGCCCCACGCGGGCGGCAGTCCGAGGCCGACCTCGGGCATGCGGAACCGGCAGTCGTCCGCTCCCGCGCGCAGGTCGCAGTAGGAGGCGAGGGCGAGTCCGGCGCCGATGACCTTGCCGTGGAGCCGCGCGATGGTCACCGCGTGGGTGTTCTCCAGGGCGTCGCAGACCCGGTACGCCTTGTCGGCGGTCCGGCGCAGCGCCGCGCCGGAGGGGTCGTCCGCCAGCGCGGCCTCGTACTCGGTGCGCTCGGCGCCCAGGGAGAAGTCGGCGCCGTCCGCCGTGAGCAGCAGGACGCGGACGTCCGGGCGCTCGTGGAGGCCGTCGAGCAGGGCGAGGAGGTCGTCGAGGGCGGCTACGGTCAGGGTGTCGTCCTGGGGCGAGGCGCCCAGCGCGACCCGGAGGACGGGGCCGTCCAGGTCGACGCGGAGCGCCTTGGGGGAGAACGGGCGGTAGGGGTCGGTCAGCTCGGTCATGTCAGGGTGACGTCCAGGTTCAGCAGTCGTCTGAAGGCCACGCGCGGTGCCCACGTCGGCCGGCGGACGAGGGTGAGGCGCGGGAAGCGCGTGACGAGGTGGTGGAGCAGGGTCTGGGCCTCCAGCCGGGCCAGGGGCGCGCCGAGGCAGTAGTGGATGCCGCCGCTGAAGGCGAGGTGCCCCGGTTTGCGGTGCAGGTTGAAGAGCTCGGGGTCCTCGTGCCGGGCCGGGTCGCGGTTGGCCGCTCCCACCAGCAGGTGGACCATCTCGTCCTTGCGCACCTCGACTCCGCCGAGCACGCGGTCCGTCGAGGAGACACGGCTGATCACATGGGTGGGCGGGTCGTAGCGCAACGATTCTTCAACGGCGGCGGGCACCAGGTCGGGCTGCAGGGTGAGCCGGTGCCACTGCCTGGGGTGCTCCAGGACCAGCAGGGTCATGGTGGACAGCAGCGTGGCCGTGGTCTCCAGGGCGGCCAGCAGCACGAACAGGGTGAGGAAGTAGACCGCCTGGTCCGCCTTGTCGCGGTCGCTCTCGATGGTGTCCCACACGGCGATCCAGCGGGAGACGGGGTCCTCCCCGGGACGCGCGCGCCGCTCGCGCACCAGGTCCGTGAAGTAGGCGCGCAGTTCGGCGGTGGCCGCGTCGGAGAGCGCCAGCTGGCTGGCGGAGGGGAGGAGTTCCTGGGTGAAGACCTGGTCGTGGGTCAGCTTGCGCAGCCGGGGGAAGTCGGCGGTGGGCAGCCCGAGCCAGTGCCCGATGACGGCGACCGGCAGCTCCTCGCCGACCAGGGCGTTGAAGTCCGCCTCGCCGTCGTGCAGCCGTTCCGCGAGGGAGTCGAGCAGCCGGGAGGTGAACCGGTTGGCCGCGAGCCGCAGTTGCTCCAGGGAGCCGCGGTCGAACATGCCCGCCGAGCGCCGCACCCAGGTGTGCTCCGGGGGGTTGAGCGCGGGCAGGGTACGGCTCATCTCCCGGGAGGAGGGCGCGGTCCAGCGTGTGCCGTCCCCCTGCTGCTCGCGCCAGCGGGCGTCCGGCTCCAGCCAGTCCCGGCCGCGCAGGACCTGGTCGCACAGGTCGAAGCCGGTGATGAGGTGTCCGCCCCAGGGTGCGGCGGCGACCTCACCCCTGGAGCGGAGCTCCGCGTAGATCGGGAACGGGTTGGCCTGACCTTTCGCCGTCCGCAGACGGGAGAAGAGCGAGACGGCAAAGCGTCTGTCGGCTGGCGGAGTTATCGCAGTCTCCACGACGGCCCTTTCTTGATCTAGGCATCAGCCGCCATGCATACCCTCCGCTTGACGCGTACATACAAGGTGACAGTTCAACAAGGGAGTTGCCTTCGTCACTCTCCCCTGGTCCATGCCAGGAAGCGACTGAACAGGCCCGGCTTGTGCTTGGGCGCGCCGTGCGCGGCCGGCCGGGGCGTGCCCGCCGCGGGGGCCACGGGGGCCGCCGCCTGCGGTTCCGGTTTCAGCGCGGACGCCGGCGCTACGGTGCGCGGGGTGAACCGGACCGGAAGCGCCACCAGGGACCGGCTCCACGGGGCCGGGACCCAGCTCAGGTCCTTGAACGGCGCGCGGACCTCGATGTCGGGCAGCCGGTTGAGCAGGGACTCCACGGCGGTGACGGCGATCACGAACGCCGGGTCCTTGGCGGGGCAGGCGTGCGGCCCGGCCCCGAAGGCCAAGTGGGCCTTGGCGCTGAGCTGTTCGCGGTGCTCGGCCAGCCGGGGGTCGGTGTTGGCCGCGGCGAAGGAGATCAGCACCGGGTCGTTCGCCCGGACGATCCGGCCGCCCAGCTCCACGTCGTGGGTGGGGTAGTGGGCGGCGTAGTTCGCGATGGGCGCGTAGTTCCACAGGACCTGGGTGACGGCGTCCTCCACCGGCAGCCCGGACTGCCACTCCTCGGCGAGGATCAGCGCGCCGCTGGTGCCGATCACCGCGGACAGCGGCGCGGTGCCCCCGGAGAGCAGGGTCACGAGCTGGTGCAGCACCTCCTCGTCGGTCAGCTGCGCCGAGTGCTGCATCAGACGCGTCGTCAGGTCCTCGCCCGGGGTGCGGCGCTTGAGGGCGATCAGCTCGGCCAGTGCCTCGCCGAGCACCTGGTCGGCGCCCGCGGTGCCGGCGAAGATGCCGCTGATGCCGGAGATGACGCGGTCGCCGATCTCCGGCGGGCAGCCGAACAGGTCGCTGAAGACCAGCAGCGGCAGCGGCAGCGCGTACTCGGCCATCAGCTCGGCCTGGCCGAGGCGCTCGGAGCTGAACCGGCTGATGAGGTAGTCCGCCGACGCCTGCGTCTGGCGCACCAGCTGCAGCTCGTTGACGGTGGCCAGGCTGTCGGTGACGGCCTGGCGCAGCCGGGCGTGCGCGGCGCCGTCGCTGAACAGCGCGTTGGGCCGGTACCCCATCATGGGCAGCGCCGGGCTGTCCTCGGGGACGCGGCCCTCGTTCAGCGCGTTCCAGCGCCGTGCGTCCCGGACGAACGACGCCGGGTTCTGCAGGATGTACAGGGCGGCGTCGTAGCTGGTGACCAGCTCGACCTGGACGCCCGGCGCGATGTCGACCGGGGCGCTCGGGCCGAGGGTGCGCAGGTACTCGTAGTGGCCGTCGGGATCCGAGCCGTACTCGGGGCCGTAGAGCCGGACGTTGCCGTGCGCGGGGCAGCCGGGGGGCGGACCTTGTATGCCGGGTCGCTGCTGCATGAGCGGGGGGGCTCCTAGTCGATGAGGGACAGTAGGTGGTGCACGAGGGTGATGAGGGCGTGCGCCGCTGACTGCTGGTCGCGTACGTCGCAGAGGACGACGGGGGTGTCCGCGGACAGGTTCAGCGCCTCGCGCACCTCCTCGAGCGGGTAGCCGGGGGTGCCGTCGAAGTGGTTGACGCCGATGGCGTACGTCAGGCCGAACCGCTCGACCAGGTCCAGGATGGGGAACGACTCGGACAGCCGCTCGGGGTCGACGAGGACGAGCGCGCCCAGGGCTCCCCGGGACAGCTCCTCCCACATCTCCTTGAAGCGTTCCTGACCGGGCGTGCCGAACAGGTACAGCACCACCTCGTCGTTGATGGTGAGGCGGCCGAAGTCCATGGCGACCGTGGTGGTGGTCTTGTCGGGCGTGCCCGACAGGTCGTCGAAGCCCTCGCTGGCCTCGGTGATCTCCTCCTCGGTCCGCAGCGGCTCGATCTCGGAGATGCTTCCGATGCACGTGGTCTTCCCGACCCCGAAGTGCCCCACCACGAGCACCTTCGCTGCGGTGCGGACACCTGAATCCAGGTACACGAATCACGCTCCGAATCGGGCTCTGAGGCCGTCGAGCACGGCACTCAGCACTTCTCGGTCGACACGTTCGGCGACGGGAACGGGTTTCCTCGCGACGATCAGGCCGCTCTCCTCCATCTGTGCCAGGAGAATCCGGACGACCCCCAGCGGCAGATGTGTGTGGGCGGCCACCTCGGCCACGGACAGGAAACCGTCCATGACCAGCTCCAGGACCTGGCGGGCCTCCGGGGAGAGCGTGCGCACGGAGGCGGCGGCGTCCTCGCTCGCGGAGACCAGGGCCGTTCGCTCGTAGGCGTGCTCGGGGGGCAGGGACCGCCCGTTCGCGATCACGAAGAGCGGGACTAACGCGGAGGTCAGCTCCAGCTCCTCGTCCGGCTCGTCGCTCACGTCCGGCTCGCCTCCCCACGCGGTGCCAGATCTCCGCCCAGCCGCGGCACCACCTCGTGCAGCCGGGTCGTGAACTCCTCGATGTCGGCGTCGTGCTGGGCGGCCGCGGCCAGGAAGGCGCCTCGCCCGGCCGAGATCAGGAAGATCCACCCGTGCTGGAACTCGATCACGGTCTGCCGCCAGAACGCGTCCTGCTGCACGCCGGCGAACTGGGCGGTGGCCCGGCTGTAGGCGTGGATGCCGGTCATGGCCGCGGAGATGGTGTCCGCGAGGTCCTGGCTCATGCCGGTGGTCGCGCCGCGGGGCAGCCCGTCGGCGCCGAGCAGCACCGCGTGCCGGGCGCCGTGCACCTCGCCGATCACCTCGTCGAGGCCGGCGATCTCGATCCCGGTGCCCACCCCGCCGGCCTCGCCGGTCCGGCCGCGCCCGGCGTTCTCAGCGGCGCCCTCGGCGTGCACCCGGGGCGGCGAGGTGAGGTTGTTGCCGAGCCGGGCGACGAGCCGGTGCATACGGAAGGAGATCTGCTGCATGTCGACGTCCGGCGCCGCGGCCGCCGCCAGATAGGCTCCCTGCCCGGCGCCGATCAGGAAGATCCAGCCGTGCGAGAACTCGATGATCGTCTGGTTCCACTGCCTGTCCTCCCCCGGCCCGGCGAAGTGGGACGTCGCCCGGCTGAGTGACTGCATGCCCGCCATGGCGGCGGAGATCGTGCGCACGTCCTTGTGGGCCATGCCCTCGGTCGCGCCCCGGGGAAGGCCGTCCGCGGACAGCAGGACCGCGTGGCGTGCCTTCGGCACGTTGGCCACGATGTCCTCGAGCATCCACGACAGGTCTGTGGTCATGCGTCATCGGACCCTTCGGACGGTGCCGCGGCGAGGTTCCGGCCCGAGAGCGTGCCGCGCTGGAAGGCTCCGAGGCTGCGGCCGGCCGCACGCCCGGCCTCCTCCGCCGCCGGGGCGGGCGGCGCGGTGGTGCCTTGGTCGGGGACGCTGGCGATGGGCACCTGGCGCGCTCCGCGGCGGGGCAGGCCGTTGGTCGTGCGCGCCACGGGCTCCGGCCGGGCGGCGGCGCCGCGCACGGCGCCGGACTGGGCATCCTCCACCGGTGCCGCCTCCTCCTCGGTCCACAGCTCCTCCGGCAGCAGGACGACCGCGCGCACGCCGCCGTAGCGGGAGACTCCGGTGACGTCCACCCGGAACCCGTACTGCTGCGCGAGCAGGCCGATCACCGGGAAGCCGAACTTCGGCTGGTTGCCCAGCAGCGACAGCCGGGGGCGGTAGTCGCCGGAGAGCAGGACGGTCGCCTTCTGCCGCTCCTCGTCGTTCATGCCGACGCCGGCGTCGTCGATGACGATGCACAGGTTCTTCTGCACCCGCTGGAACGTCACTTCGATGGGCGAGCCCTGCTGGGAGAAGCTGGCAGCGTTGTCGAGCAGCTCGGCGACGGCGAGGGCGACGGGCGAGACGGCCGACGCCTTCAGCGCGAGACCGGTCTGCTGCATGATCTCCACGCGCCGGAAGTTGCGGATCTGCCCCTGGGCGCTGCGCACCACGTCGTACACGCTCGCGGCCCTGCTGCGACGGCCCAGCGGCGCACCGCACATGACCGCGATACCCTGCGCCTTGCGCGCCATCTGCGCGTTGGCGTGGCTGACTTCGAGCAGGTCGCCGAGCACGGAGTGGCCGCCGTACTTGCGCTGGATCTCCTCCAGCAGCGCCAGCTGTTCCGCGGCGAGGCTCTGCAGAAAGCGCGCGGAGCCCTTGAGGACGGCCTTGGTGCTGTCCTCCGCCGCCTCCTCGGCTTCCTGGATGGTCTTGGCGTGCTCGGTCCTGTGCCGGTGCAACTCTGCTTGTAAGGCGGCCAGTTGGCCGTCGGCCTCACCCAGCCGCTGGGTGAGCGTGGCCTCGCTCTGGGCCTTTTTCGCCGCGATGGCCCTGGTGCGGCGATTGAGGACCAGGGCCACGGCGACGGCGATCGCCGCCACGGCAACCAGGCACCAGACAAGTGCGTCTTGAATCATGGAAACCTTTCCTGGCGTGTAGCCTGCGGCCGCTTGCGGAGGGGCATCGCGAGAACGGATCGGCCTCGTCTTCAGCGGTGCCCGAGCCGAGGGGGGACCAAGGTCACAGACGCGGGGATGCTATCACCCGCTTGAGGGAACCTTTACAGCCTGTAGAAGCCTCAACATCCCTGCTCAACGGGCGAATTGCGCCTGTTGTGCGCTGCTCGTTCGGCAATTCCGGATTCGTGCCCGGAACTTGTCCGCACAGCGTCCCGCAGACTGCCCCAAATCCCTGTGAAGTCAGCCCGCCTGACGGATGAACACCTCGTACGCCCGCTCGTCGAACAGCACGAAGCGGACCTCCTCGACGGCCGTCGGCGTGCCGCGGACGGTGTCCAGCGCGATCCGGGCCGCGTCCTCCATGGGCCAGCGGTAGACGCCGGTGGAGACGGCCGGGAACGCCACCGTGCGGGCGCCCAGCTCGTCGGCGACCCGCAGGGACTCCCGGTAGCAGGACGCGAGCAGGTCCGAGCGGTCCTCGTGCTCGCTGAAGACCGGGCCGACGGTGTGGATCACCCAGCGGGCGTCGAGCTGCCCGGCCGTGGTGGCGACGGCCTGGCCGGTGGGCAGGCCCTTGCCGTAGCGGGAGGCCCGCAGCCGGCGGCACTCCTCCAGGATGGCGGGGCCGCCGCGGCGGTGGATCGCGCCGTCCACCCCGCCGCCGCCGAGGAGGGAGGAGTTGGCCGCGTTGACGATCGCGTCGGCGCTCTGCCGGGTGATGTCGCCCTGGACGAGGGTGATGGCGGTCATGTCTGTCTCAGTCTCCGCCAGACGGCCTTGGCCGCGTTGTGCCCCGACATGCCGTGCACACCGGGTCCCGGCGGGGTGGCCGAGGAGCAGATGAACACGGCCGGGTGAGGCGTGTGGTAGGGGAACAGGGACAGTCTGGGACGCAGCAGCAGCTGGAGTCCGGAGGCCGCGCCGCAGGCGATGTCCCCGCCGACGTAGTTGGCGTTGCGGGCGGCCATCTCGGCGGGGCCGGCGACGGCGCGGGCGAGCACGCGGTCGCGGAATCCGGGGGCGAAGCGCTCCAGCTGGCGCTCCATGGCGTCGGTGAGGTCGCCCGACCAGCCGTTGGGCACATGGCCGTACGCCCAGAAGACCTGCTTGCCCTCGGGGGCCCGGGTGGGGTCGACCAGGCTCGGCTGCACGGTGATCATGAACGGCCGGTCGGGGGCGCGGCCCTCGCGGGAGACGGCGCGCAGGGCGGTGCCGATCTCGGCCCGGCTCGCGCCTATCTGTACGGTGCCGGCGACGCGGGCCTCGGGCGCGGTCCAGGGCACCGGGCCGTCCAGCGCGTAGTCGATCTTGAAGACGCTGGGGCCGTAGCGGAAGCGGTCGTAGTACCCGCCGAAGCCGGCGATCCGGGCGAGCGCGGCGGGCGAGGTGTCGAAGACGTAGGCGCGCGCCGGCGGCAGGTCGTCCAGCCGCTTGACCTCGTAGTCGGTGTGCACGGCGCCGCCGAGGTCCTTCAGATAGGCGGCGAGGGCGTCGGAGACGGCCTGCGAGCCGCCGCGGGGCACCGGCCAGCCGCGGGCGTGCGCCGCCAGCGCGAAGACCAGGCCGATGGCGCCGGTCGCGAGCCCGTCGAGAGGGGCCATGACATGCGCGACCAGGCCGGCGAAGACGGTCCTGAACCGCTCGTCCCGGAAGCGGCGCATCAGCCAGGTGGACGGCGGCAGCCCGGCCAGGCCGAAGCGGGCCAGGGTGACGGGGTCGCGGGGCAGCGAGGTCAGCGGCAGGGACATGAAGTCCCGTACGAGCGTGTCCCAGTGGGCGAGGAGCGGCTCGACCAGCCTGCGGTAGGCGCCCGCGTCGCGCGGTCCGAAGGAGGCGGCGGTCCGCGCCACCGACCGTGCCAGCACGGCCGCGGTGCCGTCCGTGAACGGATGCGCCATGGGCAGTTCGGCGTGCAGCCACTCCAGGCCGTAGCGGTCCAGTGGGAGGGCGCGGAAGGCGGGCGAGTTGACGGCGAGGGGGTGGGCCGCCGAGCACGGGTCGTGCCGGAAGCCGGGCAGGGTCAGCTCCTCGGTGCGGGCGCCGCCGCCGACGGTGGACTTCGCCTCGAACAGGGCGACGGAGAAGCCGCGCCGGGCCAGCTCCACGGCAGCCGTCAGCCCGTTCGGCCCCGCACCCACCACGACCGCATCGAGCATCGACGGCACCTTCGGACCCCTTCGTCAGCCGATGGCCACTCGGGGTCAGGATATGCCGCCGGACCGACACTCCCCCGGCCCGGGTGCGCCCGGGCCGCGCGGCTCGGGCCCCGGAGCGTGCGCTCCCGGGTCAGGCGGCCGGCGCGCGCAGCAGGCCGGCCACCCGGCGGGCGGTGGCGGCGTCACGGGCGGCGGTGAACGGCAGTGCGTTGCCGCCGGTCACGCGGAACGGCTCGCCGGCGCGGGTGAGGTGCGCACCGCCCGCCTCCTCGACCAGCAGCAGACCGGCCGCGTGGTCCCAGGCGGCCTCCCAGCTGAACGCGACCGCGTCCGACTCGCCCCGGGCGACGGCGAGATACTCCAGGCCCGCGGAGCCGCAGGGGCGCGGGGCGACACCGTCGGTCCACAGGGCGCGCAGCGCGCGCTTCTGCTCGTCGGTGGTGTAGTCGGGGTGGGAGGTGGCGACGACGAGGTCCCGGCCGGGCGCGGGCGGGCCCGCGAACAGCCGCTCGCCGTCGAGGAAGGCGCCCTGGCCGCGGACGGCGGTGGCGAACTGGTCGCGTGCCGCGGCATAGGTCCAGGATGCCAGGACGACGCCCCGGTGGGCGAGCGCGACCAGGGTGCAGAAGCCGTCGTCGCCGTGCACGAACTGGCGGGTGCCGTCGACCGGGTCGACGATCCAGACCGGCGCGTCGCCCTGGAGCGCCCCGTACGTCGCCGGGTCGGCGTGCACCGCCTCCTCGCCGACCACAAGGGAGCCGGGCAGCAGCGCGCCGAGCGCCTCGGTGAGTCGCAGTTCGGCGAGGCGGTCGGCGTCCGTCACCAGGTCGTGGGGGCCGCTCTTCTGGTCCACCTCGTGTTCGGCGAGGCACCGGAAGCGGGGCAGGATCTCGGCCTCGGCCGCCTTGCGGACCGCTTCCTCCACGTCGTTGCCGCAGCGGGCGAGAAACTCGTCGATGGTTTCCATCTGCTGTTCGATCATGTGTCCATAAGAGCATGCCGCGCTGACATTCCCCGCCCGTTCAGTGCACACAAGGTGGAATCGGGATGAAGAACAGGGGCCGGACGGCGCGCGGCCGGCGGCCGGGGACCGTCAGCGGCCCACGGCGTACCCCTGCATGCCGCGCGGGTTCGCCGCCGCCGACAGCACGCCGGTCTCCGGGTCCCGGGCCACCGCGCACAGGCGGCCCTCGGACCAGGCGGGGCCGACGGTGACGTCGTGCCCGCGACGGCGCAGTTCCTCGACGACCTCGGGGTCCGTGCGGGACTCCACGGTCACGCTGCCGGGGCGGCGGCCGCGCGGGTGGAAGGAGCTGGGGAAGCTGTCGTTGTGCCAGTTCGGGGCATCGATCGCGCCCTGGAGGTCAAGGCCGCCGCGGACGGGGGCGCGCAGGGCGGCGGCGAGGAAGAAGTGCAGCTGCCACTGGTCCTGCTGGTCGCCGCCGGGCGTGCCGAACGCCATGACCGGCACCCCGTCGCGCAGCGCGAGGGAGGGGGTGAGGGTGGTCCGGGGACGGCGGCCGGGGGTGAGGGAATTGGGCAGGCCCTCCTCCAGCCAGGTCATCTGCAGGCGCGTGCCCAGCGGGAAGCCCAGCTCGGGCACGACCGGGTTGGACTGGAGCCAGCCGCCGCTGGGCGTGGCAGCGATCATGTTGCCCCAGCGGTCCACCACGTCGAGGTGGCAGGTGTCGCCCCGGGTGCTGCCGTCGGCGGCCACCTGCTCCTCGCCCGGCAGCCGCGCGACGGTCGGCTCGCCCGCGCCCATGGGGTCGAAGCCCCCGTCGCCGCTCTCCACGCGCGCGTGGGCCAGCGCGGGCAGCCGCGGGGCGCGCCCGCCGGGGCTGCCGGGACGCAGCTCGTACGACGCCTCGGCGCCGACCAGGGCCCGCCGCCCGGCGTTGTACGCGTCCGAGAGCAGCTCCGCGAGGGGCACGTCGGCGGCGTCCCCGTACCAGGCCTCCCGGTCGGCCATGGCGAGCTTGCAGCCCTCGATCAGCAGGTGCACGTACTCGGCGGAGCCGTACGCGGGCAGGTCCGCCGGGAGCAGCGCGAGCTGCTGGAGGAGGGCGGGGCCCTGGCTCCAGGGGCCCGCCTTGCACACCGTCCAGCCGTTCCAGTCGTACGTCACCGGGTTCTCGTAGGACGCCGACCAGCCCGCGAGGTCGGCCTCGGTGAGCGTGCCGGCGTGCCGCCGGCCGCTGGTGTCCAGGGCGGGCCGCCGGGACTGCCGCACCAGGGCCTCGGCGATGAAGCCGGAGCGCCACACCTCGCGCGCGGCGTCGATCCGGGCCTCCCGGTCGCCGGCCCGCGCGGTCTCGGCCAGCAGCCGCCGCCAGGTGGCCGCGAGGGCGGGATTGCGCAGCGACTCACCGGCGCGGGGCGCCCTGCCGCCCGGCAGGTACAGCTGCGCCGACGACGTCCACTCCGTCTCGAACAGCGCCCGTACGCTCTCCACGGTCGCGCCGATGTTCTCCACGGGCGGGTGCCCGTGCTCGGCGTACCCGATGGCGTACTTGAGGACGTCGTCCAGGGACTGGGTGCCGTGGTCGCGCAGGAGCAGCAGCCAGGCGTCGAAGGCGCCGGGCACGGCGGCCGCGAGCGGGCCGGTGCCGGGCACCAGGTCCAGCCCGAGGGCCCGGTAGTGCGCGACGGTGGCGCCGGCCGGGGCCACGCCCTGCCCGCACAGCACACGCACCTCGCCGCCCGCCGGGGCCAGCAGGATCGGCACCTCGCCCGCGGGGCCGTTCAGATGCGGCTCCACCACGTGCAGCACGAACGCGCCCGCCACGGCGGCGTCGAACGCGTTGCCGCCGGCCTCCAGCACCGCCATCGCAGACTGGGAGGCCAGCCAGTGGGTGGAGGACACCATGCCGAAGGTGCCCTGCAGGGTGGGCCGGGTGGTGAACACGGGCGGGCTCCTCGGCTCGGGTACGCCTTCCGGGTGATCGTACGAACGTGATCGCCGCCGGGGGAACACCGCGCCGGCCCGCCGCGTTGATCTCTGTGGCGGGAACGGAGGCCCTGGCAGTGCACGGTGAGTACAAGACGCCCGGCGGCAAGCTCGTGGTGGTGGACGTCGAGGCGGAGGACGGCGTGCTGCGCCACGTGCGGGTGGCGGGCGACTTCTTCCTGGAGCCGGACGAGGCGCTGGACGCGGTGAACCGCGCGCTGGAGGGCGCCCCGGCGGACACCGGCGCGGCGGGGCTGGCCGCGCGGATCGAGGCGGCGCTGCCCGAGGGGACCGTGATGTACGGGCTGACCTCGGAGGGCGTGGGGATCGCGGTGCGCCGGGCCCTCGCGCACGCCACCGACTGGACCGACTACGACTGGCAGCTGATCCACGAGGGCCCGCAGCCCCCGGCCCTGCACATGGCGCTGGACGAGGTGCTGACCGCCGAGGTGGCCGCGGGCCGGCGGCCGCCGACGCTGCGGGTGTGGGAGTGGGGCGCGCCCGCGGTGATCATCGGCAGCTTCCAGTCGCTGCGCAACGAGGTGGACCCGGAGGGCGCCGCCCGGCACGGCATCGAAGTGGTGCGGCGGATCTCCGGCGGCGGCGCGATGTTCGTGGAGCCCGGCAACACCATCACCTACTCGCTGTCGGTGCCCGACTCCCTGGTGCACGGCCTGTCGTTCCAGGACAGCTACGCCTATCTCGACGACTGGGTGCTCGGCGCGCTCGGCGACATGGGGATCCTGGCCTGGTACCAGCCGCTGAACGACATCGCCACCGACCAGGGCAAGATCGCGGGCGCGGCGCAGAAGCGGATCGTCGGCCCGGACGGCGGCCCGGGCGCGGTGCTGCACCACGTGACCATGTCGTACGACATAGACGCGGACAAGATGGTCGAGGTGCTGCGCATCGGACGGGAGAAGCTGTCCGACAAGGGGACGAGAAGCGCGAAGAAGCGGGTCGATCCGCTGCGCCGGCAGACCGGGCTGGCGCGCGAGGCGGTCATCGAGCGGATGATCGAGTCGTTCCGCGCGCGCTACGGACTGGCGCGGGGCAAGGTCACGGACGAGGAACTGGCACGCGCGCGGGAGCTGGCGCTGGCCAAGTTCACCTCCCCGGAGTGGACGGCGCGGGTACCTTAGCCGCCGTCCCGGACGCGCCGGTTCAGCATCAGGTCAAGGACTGCCCTACTGTCGGCCAAACGGTCGTATGGGTTCCGTGCACGTCCGCGCGTTCACCCTGACATGGCCGGTTTTGCACTCTTGCCCGCTGGCTACGGTGGTCGAGCCCAATCGGCCACGCGGAACAACGGGGAAGAGGTGACGGCGGTGGGGGCGCCGATACGTTCACGCCTGCTCGACTTCATGGAGCCGGACCCACCGGAGCGGGAACCGGACCGGGGTCGTTCGCATCTGCTGGACCTCGTGGACGCGGCACCCGCGCCGGGGCCGGCCGCGGACGCCCGGCCCCGCCCCAAACCGGGGGTGCCCGCCTACAGCACACCGGTGTTCGTACCGGCGCATCCGAGGTCCGTCGTGGGGACGGGCGCGGACGGACACCCGGCCCGCGTGCCGTTCATCGTCTGTGAACTGTTCGCGCACCCGGCGCACGGCACCGTGGCCTTCGCCTTCACCGGCCTCGACAAGCTGGTGGAGGCGCTCGGCGAGGCACAGCCGTGGGTTGCCGCCTCGATCGGCCCGCTGGCCGAGGCGATGGACGAGCGGGGCGTCACCGTCCTGCTCGACCCACGGCTCGCGCCCGGGGAGCCCAACTGGCGCCCGGAGGATCTGACCGCCTACGCCCGGGAGGTGCGCCGGTGACCGCCGACTTCAAGGTCATCTACGAGGACCTCACCGGACTGGCCAAGGCCTTCCACGACCAGGCCGGCGACTACCGCAAGCTGGCCCCGGACGTGTCACCGCCCATCGTCAGCGGCGGCGACCCGGGACTCGACGACGCCATCAAGGAGGTCGCCGACCTGATCACCAGCATGCATCTCGCCCTCGCCGACCGGCTGGACGACCACGGCGACAAGGCCGGGTACGCGCGGGACTCCTTCCACCGGCACGACGTGGACATCCACGGCGTGTTCGAGGACCTCACCCCGGAGGACTGGAACTGATGGGCGACAGCTGGGTCGGCGGCGACATCGGCGGGCTGCACACGATGGCCACCACGTACCAGAACGCCAAGGAGAAGCTCGAAGGCGTGGTCAAGCCGCTGAGCACGGCCGTCGAGAAACTCGCGGGCGACGCGGACTGGAAGGGCGACGCGGCCGAGACGTTCCGCGCCAAGTGGAGCGAGGACGAGATCACGGCCGGCGGCTTCGCCGAACTGGTGCACCAGGCGGGCAGCATCCTCGGCACGCTCGCCGACGCGCTGACGACGTGCGAGACCTCCCTGCAGAACGCGGAGCACATCGCCACCGGCAAGGGCGTGGTGACGGACGCCAAGGGCGCCCCGCAGCCGATCATGACGGCGGACCCGCCGAGCGCGGACGACCAGAAGACCATCTCCGCGATGAACGAGTACGCGAAGGTGCGCGACGGGATCCTGCACACCGCCCAGCACGCACGGCTGGTGGCGGCGCAGCAGTTGCAGGGCCTGTACGACCAGGTGACGTCGTCGGACGGCTCGGTGAGCACCGGCGACAAGACCACCATCGCCGACTATCTGCGCGGCCTGTACGCGTACGACGCGGAGGACGCCCGGGCCGACGGCGCGAAGGCCCGCGCCAAGCTCGACGACGCCAAGAACGCGGCACAGGCCGCCAAGAAGGAGATGCGGGCCGAGCGCAAGGCGTACCAGAAGGCGGGCAAGGCCCTGCCGAAGGACCTGCCGGCCAAGAGTGCCTACCGTGACGCGGTCACCAAGGTGGACTCCCTGGAGGACGCGATCGCCCGCGCCGACAACGGCAGCACCAAGCTCCCCTACGACCGTGCGCTCAACGTCAAGCTGGCCGACGCCGCGGACCTGCTGCGCGCGGGCGAGGGCCTGGAGAAGGTCCCGGACTTCCTGAAGGAGATCCCGGTCCTGGACGTCGCCGCGGCCGGCGCCTGCGGTCTGCTGGAAGCCTCCGACGACCACGACAAGGGCTGGTCGTGGCAGAAGTCGATCACGGTCGACGGGGGCGCCAACATCGCCGGGCTGGCCGCCGGAACGGCCATCACGGCGGGCCTCGTCGCGCTCGCGCCCGTCGACGTGCCCGTGGCGGTGGTGGCCGGGGTCGGCGGTGCCGTCGTGATCGGCGCGACCGGCGTCATCGACCACGCCTTCCACGAGCACTGGAGCGAGGACATCCACGATCACGGTGTGGTCGGCGGAGTGCTGCACGGCACCGGCCACGTCCTGTCCCAGACGGGACACGACTTCGTTCGACTGAAAGATGACGTGTGGCATGGCATCAAGAGCATCTTCTGAGGGCGCGGCCTCGACGGCCCCCGTCCGGATCCCCGCCGTCCAGGGGCTCGGCACGACGTGGTACGAGCGCGGTCCGCGCTACTGGCTGCGCCGTGCGCTCGGTGCCCTCCTCTGGTTCGCCGTCGTGGCCTTCTGCTGCTACCTCGCGCTCGTTCTCTACGGGAGCTTCCGCGGCGACCTGCCGCCGGCGGTCCGGACGGTGTGGGACTGGGCGCAGGTCGCGGGAGCCGTCGTGGCGCTGGTGTGGGGATGGCGGACGCAGCGCCGGGACCACCGCAGGAAGCTCCTGGATCCGCCCACGCCCGACGAGTTCCGTGCCGCCAAGCGGGACGAGGTCCGCCGCTCCGTCTGGCTGACCCTCGCCGGCCGGGTCCTCTGGCTGGTCGCGGCGCCCGTGCTGCCGGCCCTGGCCGCCGGGCTCGTCGGCTGGGTGCTCGCGGCCTTCACCGTCCGCGAGTACCCGAGCGAGGTCGGCGCGCGCCGCTGGCTCGAGGAGCACCGGTCCGGGGCATGACGGCGACCGGGACGACCCCGCGGGCCCCGTCCCCTCGGCGGCCACCCGCCCCCGGGGGGAGGGCCGCACAGGGCCCGGCGCAGCCGGCAGCCCGTGCCGCGTTCGCATCAGCCGGTTCCGCCGGCACCGGCCGCGTTCGCCGTCCACTGAAGGTGCATAACGGGCATTTCAGGGCGTCGTGAACGCGCTGCCGTGACCGCCCGCGCACGCAGCGCGGTGGCCCTTCCGCCCCGCAGGCAGTCGTGTGAGACTGTCGTCCCCGTCCACCATGCGGACCCTCTCCGCACCCTCCCCCACGAGAAGTGCGCCGTGCGTTCACTGCCTCTGCCTCTCGCCCTCACCGCGCGTCTGACGCCGGTCGCGGTCCTCGCCTGCGCCGGCTGGGCCCTGACGTCCGGGCCCGCCGCACCGCCCGCGGCCGCCGGGCACCAGGCGCCCCAGCAGACATCCGCCCAGTCGTCCGCGGACCCGTCCTCCACGGTGGCGGCGAAGGCGTACACCACCTCGCCCTCCCCCTGCACCAGCGTGCCCGCCGAGACCCTCAAGTCCCTGGTGCCCGGGGCGGACACCCAGGGCAAGGAGATCCCGTCGACGGACACCAAGCTGCGCCGCACCTGTTCGTGGAACGCGCTCAAGGGCTACGCCTACCGCTGGCTGGACGTGTCCTTCGAGATCAGCGGGTCGGAGCGGGAGGCGCAGCAGGAGTACCAGCAGCGGGTCACCGAGAAGGGCGGCGGCGGGGCCGTTCCCGGGCTCGGCGACAGCGCCTACTCCGTGGTGAACCTGACCACCGAGGACAAGCAGCAGACCCGTGAGGGCGTGGTGATGGTCCGCGTCTCCAACGCGCTGGTGATCGTCACCTACAACGGCAGCGACTTCGAGACGAAGAAGGCGCCGGGCACGGACGAGATCAACACGGGGGCCATCAAGGCGGCGAGGAGCGCGGTGTCCGCGCTGCGGGGCGGCCAGGCGGGCTGACGGTTCGGACCGTCCGGCAGGGGGCACTCGGCGAGTCCGTCGCGGCGCGCGGCCGGCGCGGGGCCCGGAGTGCCGTGAGCTGCCCCGTCCGGAGGCCGCCGGGCCGCTGAGCCCCACCGGGCTGCCGGGCTCCGGAGGACGGGCGGACCGGGCGGCATGCGCCTCGCCGGGAGGTCCGAGGACCGGAGGACAGTGGTCATGCAGACGTTCCTGCCCCATCCCGACTTCCGGCGGTCGGCGCTGGTCCTGGACCGGCGCCGGCTGGGCAAGCAGCGGGTGGAGGCCCTCCAGGTCCTACGCGGTCTGACCGTGCCGGGCTACGGGTGGCGCAGGCATCCGGCCGTGCGGATGTGGGCCGGGTACGAGGAGGCCCTGGTCCGCTACGGCCTGGACGTCTGCCGGGTCTGGCGGGAGCTGGGCCACCAGGACACCTGCGCCGCCTCGCTGGTCGCCGGATTCACGGCCTGGCGGCCGGGCGCCCACGTGCGCGGCCAGCCGGATCTCGCGGCCGCCGGGGAGCTGCCGCCCTGGCTCGGTGACGAGGCATTCCACCGGAGCCACCAGTCGGCGCTGGTCCGCAAGGACCCGGACGCCTACGCCGACGCGTTCCCGGGCGTGCCGGCCGATCTGCCCTATGTCTGGCCGGCCTCGGACCGGGAACGCGACGACGCTCCGGCTCCCCCCTGACAACGCGGGCGGTCACCCGGCGTCCGGCGCGGTCCGGGCCTCCTTCCGGCCGGTCAGCAGCGTCAGGACCAGGTACAGCACCAGGGACGTGCCGAGGCCCACGGCCCAGCCGTAGTCGGCGAGGGGGGACAGGGCGGGAATGGGCCGGCCGTCGATCAGGGGCTTGAAGCTGGCGCCGCCGATCGCGAGGACGCCGCCCGCGAGGAACGCGACGACCGCCCGCCAGTTCCAACCGCCCGCGTACCAGTAGCGGCCGCCCGTGCAGTACAGGTCGGCGAGGACCAGGCGGGTGCGGCGCAGGATCCAGTAGTCGGCGACGAGGATGCCCGCGACGGTGCCGAGCAGACCGCCGACCAGGCCGAGCCAGGTGAAGATGTAGCCCTGCGGGTCGGAGTACAGCTTCCACGGGAAGATGAGGACCGCGAGGACGGCGGTGATGAGCGCTCCGGCGCGGAAACTCACCTTCCTGGGCGCCACGTTGGAGAAGTCGAAGGCCGGGGAGACCAGGTTGGCCGCGATGTTCACCGAGAGGGTGGCCACCAGGACCGTGACCAGGGCGTAGACCAGGCCCACCACGTTGTCCGTCTTCGCCGCCAGTTGTACCGGGTCCCAGACCGGCCGGCCGTAGACCGCCTGCGAGCCCGAGGTGACCAGCACCGACAGGAACGCGAACAGGGTCATCGTGGTCGGCAGGCCCAGCGCCTGGCCCCGGGTCTGCGCCTTCTGGCTCCTGCCGTAGCGGGTGAAGTCCGGGATGTTCAGCGACAGGGTGGACCAGAAGCCGATCATGCCCATGAGGGACGGCCAGAACAGCTTCCAGAAGTCGCCGCCCCAGCCCAGTCTGGACGGCTGGTCGAACAGCGGGCCGACCCCGCCGGCCTTGCTGCTCATCCACCAGAGCATCACGAACGCGCCGACGAGCACGAAGGGCGCGGCCCAGTTCTCGAAGCGGCGGATGGTCTCCATGCCCCGGTAGATGATCGCGACCTGGATCACCCAGAAGATCGCGAACGACAGCCACATGGTCCAGGCGTATCCGCCGACGTGCGACGCGTTCGACCAGCTGTCGCCGATCAGTTTCCCGGCGAGGAAGTAGATGGCCTCGCCGCCGATCCAGGTCTGGATGCCGAACCAGCCGCAGGCCACCAACGCCCGTACGACGGCGGGCAGGTTGGCGCCGCGCACGCCGAAGGAGGCGCGGGCGAAGACCGGGAAGGGGATGCCGTACTTGGGCCCCGCGTGCCCGGTGAGCAGCATCGGCACCAGCACGATCAGGTTGGCGAGGGCGATGGTGAACACCGCCTGTTTCCAGTCCATGCCGACGGCGATCAGGCCGGAGGCCAGCGTCCAGGACGCCGTGTTGTGTGCCATGCCGACCCACAGCGCGGAGAAGTTGTACGTGGTCCACGTGCGCTTGCCGACCGGGACCGGCAGCAGGTCCTCGTTGGCGTAGGGGCCGCTGGGCTGCGGCGCGTCAGGGGCGATCTCGACCCGGCCGTCGGGGAGGGTGACCTGGGCGGACGGGGGTATGGCCGTGGGAGCGGTGTCGGTCATGGGCAGGCCAATCAGGTGAGGTGGGTCGGGAGAGGCCGTGCGGGCACCAGCCCCTCCCCGCGAGGGCGGGGAGGGGTGACCAGAGGTGGGGGGTTGGGAACTGGACGGGGAAGGGGCGGGGAGGGGTCAGGCGTTGACGGCGGGGATCACCTTCGTGCCGTAGGCGTCGATGGTGGCCTCCTGCGCGTCGTGCATGTCGTAAACGGCGAACTGGTCGACGCCCAGCGCGCGGAGCGCGTTCAGCTTCTCGATGTGCTTCTCGGCCGGTCCCACGAGGCAGAACCGGTCGACGATCTCGTCGGGCACGAACTGGGTGTCCGGGTTGTCGCTGCGCCCGTGGTGGGCGTAGTCGTAGCCCTGCCGTGCCTTGATGTAGTCGGTGAGTTCCTCAGGGACCTGCGCGGAGTGCTCGCCGTACTTGGCGACCAGGTCGGCGACGTGGTTGCCGACCATGCCGCCGAACCAGCGGCACTGTTCGCGGGCGTGGGCGAGGGCCTCGGGCGAGTCGTCGGCGGTGACGTACGCGGGGGCCGCCACGCAGACGGTGACCTCGGCGGGGTCGCGGCCGACGGCGGCGGCCGCGTCCCGGACCGCCTTCACCATGTACTCGGTGAGGTACAGGTCGGCCAGCTGGAGGATGAACCCGTCGGCCTCCTCACCCGTCATCTTCAGTGCCCTCGGGCCGTACGCGGCCATCCACACGGGGAGTTCGGCGCCCGGCTTGATCCAGGGGAACTTCACGACGGTGCCGCCGCCGAGGTCGGCGGACTCGCCGCGGGCGAGCGCCCGGATGACCTTCATGGCCTCGCT
Source organism: Streptomyces sp. NPDC004561 (assembly GCF_053602155.1). Lineage (NCBI taxonomy): Bacteria > Bacillati > Actinomycetota > Actinomycetes > Kitasatosporales > Streptomycetaceae > Streptomyces > Streptomyces sp. NPDC004561. The sequence goes on along the minus strand of NZ_JBSGDB010000069.1, from coordinate 6,902 downwards.
GATGCGGGCCAGGGTGTTGGGTCTGCGGCCCGCGACCCGCATCGCGGAGTCGCCGCGGCCGATGCCGCAGACGGTGCGGTTGCCGAACATGTCGTTGAGGGTGGCGAAGGTGGAGGCGGTGACCTCCCAGGTGCGGGTGCCGGGGTTGGTGACCATCGGGCCGACCTTCAGCCTGGTGGTGTTCGCCAGGATCTGGCTGTAGATCACGAACGGCTCCTGCCAGAGCACGGCGGAGTCGAAGGTCCAGCCGTACGAGAAGCCGTTGCGCTCGGCCCGTTTCATGAGGCTGACGACGCGGGAGGCCGGCGGGTCGGTCTGCAGGACGAGTCCGAAGTCCATGGGCGCCACTCCTAGTTGAGGTACTGACAGGTGGAGCGTGGGGTGTAGACGCCTTGGCCGGCCCGTCCGGTGTACTCCCGCTGGTCGATCACGGGTTCGCCCCGCGAGAGGACCGTCTCGACCCGGCCGGTGATCCGCTTGCCCTCGTACGCCGAGTAGTCGACGTTCATGTGGTGCGTCTCGGCGGAGATGACCTGTTCCGCGTGCGGGTCGTAGATCACGACGTCGGCGTCGGCGCCCGGGGCGATGGTGCCCTTCTTCGGGTACAGGCCGAACATCCGGGCCGGGGTGGCGCAGGCGATCTCGATCCAGCGGCGGCGGGAGATGTGCCCGTCGACGACGGCCTGGTGGAGCAGGTCCATGCGGTTCTCCACGCCCGGCAGGCCGTTGGGGATCTTGGAGAAGTCGCCGCGGCCCAGCTCCTTCTGGCCGGTGAAGCAGAAGGGGCAGTGGTCGGTGGAGACCACCTGGAGGTCGTTCGTCCTGAGCCCCTGCCACAGCCTGGCCTGGTGCTGCTTCGGCCTGAGCGGGGTGCTGCACACGTACTTCGCGCCCTCGAAGTCGGGCTCGGCCAGGTTGTCGGTGGACAGGAACAGGTACTGCGGGCAGGTCTCGCCGAAGACGTTCAGGCCCTCGTCCCGGGCGCGGGCGAGTTCGGCCACCGCCTCCGTGGCCGAGACGTGCACGACGTACAGCGGGGCGCCGGCGACCTGGGCCAGCCGGATGGCGCGGTGGGTGGCCTCGGCCTCCAGCAGGGCCTTGCGGACCTCGCCGTGGTAGCGCGGGTCGGTCTCGCCCCGGGCGAGCGCCTGCTCGACCAGGACGTCGATGGCGATGCCGTTCTCGGCGTGCATCATGATCAGCCCGCCGTTCTCGGCGGCGCGCTGCATGGCCCGCAGGATCTGCCCGTCGTCCGAGTAGAAGACGCCCGGATAGGCCATGAACTGCTTGAACGAGGTCACGCCCTCCTCGACCAGGAGGTCCATCTCCTTGAGCGTCTCCTCGTTCACATCGGAGACGATCATGTGGAAGGCGTAGTCGATCGCGCAGTTGCCCTCGGCCTTGGCGTGCCAGGCGTCCAGGCCCTCGCGCAGGGTGTGGCCGACGCTCTGGATCGCGAAGTCGACGATCGTGGTCGTGCCGCCCCAGGCGGCGGCGCGGGTGCCGGTCTCGAAGGTGTCGGCCGCGGTGGTGCCGCCGAACGGCATCTCCATGTGGGTGTGGCCGTCGACGCCGCCCGGGATGACGTACTTCCCGGTGGCGTCGATGGTCCGCTCCGCGGTGAACGCCCCGGCGGCGGGGGTGCCGGAGGCGGCGAGGGCGGCGATGCGGCCGTCCTCGATCAGGACGTCGGCGTGGATCTCGTCGGACGCGGTGACGACGAGACCACCGCGGATGACGGTACGGCTGCTCATGGTCCCTCTCCTCCCAGGACGGACGGTGCGGTCAGGGCGCGGTCAGCGGCTCGTACGCCCCCGGCGCCCGGTCGCGGTAGAACTGCCAGCGGTCGCGGACCTCGCGGAGTTTCGCCAGGTCGAGGTCGCGGACGACCAGTTCGGTCTCCTTGTCGCTCGCCACCTCGCCGACGAACTGGGCCTCGGGGTCCACGAAGTAGGTCGTACCGTAGAAGTCGTTGTCGCCCAGGTCCTCCACGCCGACCCGGTTGATCGCGCCGACGAAGTACTCGTTGGCGACGGCCGCCGCCGGCTGCTCCAGCTGCCACAGGTAGCGGGACAGTCCGCGGGAGGTCGCCGAGGGGTTGAAGACGATCTCGGCGCCCGCCAGGCCGAGGGCCCGCCAGCCCTCCGGGAAGTGGCGGTCGTAGCAGATGTACACGCCGATCCGCCCGGCGGCCGTGTCGAACACGGGCCAGCCGCTGTTGCCCGGGCGGAAGTAGAACTTCTCCCAGAACCCCTGGACCTGGGGGATGTGGGTCTTGCGGTACTTGCCGAGGTAGGAGCCGTCCGCGTCGATCACGGCGGCGGTGTTGTAGAGGACGCCGGGCTGCTCCTCCTCGTACATCGGCAGCACAAGGACGATGCCCAGCTCGCGGGCGAGGGTCTGGAAGCGCCGGACGGTCGGGCCCTCCGGAATCCGTTCGGCGTACTCGTAGAACGCCTTGTCCTGGACCTGGCAGAAGTAGGGGCCGTAGAACAGCTCCTGGAAGCAGAGGACTTGGGCGCCCTGCGCGGCCGCGTCGCGCACCGCCTGCTCGTGGACCTGGATCATGGACTCCTTGTCGCCGGTCCAGGCGGTCTGGAAGAGGGCGGCACGGATCACTCGGCTCATCGGGACCTCCGGTAGCTCGGTGTGCGGCGAGCCTAGGAAGCCGGGATGGCCGGTTTGAGTGCCAGCGTGTCACGTCTGCCCGCGCTCGGCGTGGCACCGTGTCACGTGTTCGTGGGCCCATGTCTCACCGCCGTTGTTGCGCGTCATGCGCGAGGAGCGCGATGTGCACGGAGGCCGCCTGTTCGAAGTCGTCCAGGTCGACGCCGAGGCGGCCCTGTATGGCTTCGAGACGGCGGTAGAGGGCGGGCCGGGAGACGTGGTGGAGCTGGGCGGTGCGGGACTTGTTGCGGCCGGTGGCCAGATAGGTGCGCAGGACGTTCAGCAGCTCCGGATCGGCCTCGCACAGCAGCCCGTCCAGCTCCCGCTCGGCGAAGGACTGCACCTGTGGGTCGTCCCGCAAGAGCCGGATCAGGCCCCGCAGATGGACGTCCCTGAGGCGGACGACGGCCGGCAGGTCGAGGGCGGCGGCGGAGCCGGCGACGGCTTCGGCGACATGCCGGGCCTCGCGCAGACCGGCGGGCACGTCGTCCCAGACGGTACGCGGATCGGCGGCGGCGACCACCGTGGCCGGCCCGTCGGTCTCGGTGCGCAGCCGGGCCGCGAAGTGCCCGGTGAGCACCTCGGCGTGCTGGTCGCGGGCCAGGCTCAGCAGCACGGCGGTGGCCCCGTCGGACAGCTCGGCGACCAGCCCGGGCAGTCCCAGCACCCGCAGCAGCCGGTCGAGCCGGGCGGCGTCCACGGCGGGCACGACGAGCGGGACGAAGGTCCGCCGGTTGACCGGCAGCCCGGCCGCCCGGGCCCGCGGCAGCAGTTGCCGGGCCGGTACGACCCCGGAGACCAGGTCGGTCAGCAGGCTCTGCGCGGACTGCTCCTCCCAGGTGCAGGCGGAGCCGCCGCCGAGCATGCGGTGCAGGACGAGGGCCTCGGCGGCCCGGTCCGCGAGCAGGCGTCCGGTGGCCGTGTCGCCCCGGTAGCCGCACAGCAGCAGTCCGCCCCAGTGCTCCCCGCGTCCGCCCAGCTCGGCCCGGATCCAGCCGTCGCCCGCGCCGCCGCCCGCCTGCCGGGCGATCCGCTCCCAGTCGCGCAGCACGTCGTCCACCGCGGACCGCTCCCCCGCCGTGGCGAGGACCCGGTGGGCGAGGTTGGTGACGACGACCGGGCAGCCGCTGTGCTGGGCGACCTCGTCCAGCAGCCGCTGCAGCGGGGCGCCGGCCGTGATCAGCGCGGTGAGGGCGGTGCGTACCGCCTCCGACAGGCTGACGGCCGCGAACTTCCGCCGCACCAGCCTGGACTGGACCTCCTCGGTCAGCTCGGCGAAGGGGAAGGGCCGGTGCAGGACGACCAGGGGCAGCCCGCACCGCTCGGCGGCCCGGCGCATCACCTCGGGCGGCGTGGGAAAGGCCCGCCCGAGGCCGAGCACCACGGCGGCGGCCTCCGCGCGGTGCAGGGACTGGATGTACTCGGCCTGCTTGGCCGTGTCACCGGCGAGGAGCACGCCGGTGGTGAGCACCATCTCGCCGCCGGTGAGCATCACGCCCACGTCGGCGGCCTCGGCGACATGCACCCAGCGCACCGGCCGGTCGAGGCCGTCGGCGCCGGCCACCACCTCGGGCTCCCCGGCCAGCACCCGCTCCAGGGTCAGCACCTGGCGGACCGAGAGGGCGGGTTCCGGGGACTGCCAGGCGGTGTCCCGGGTCTCGGAGGTGGTGGCCATGGCCGTATCCCTTGCTCAGGCGGTGCTGGTCGGTGCTCCCGTGGGTCCTGGACGGCTAGTGGACGCCGCGCAGCGCGCGTTCGAGGATCGCCGCGCCCTCCTCGGCCTCCGCGACGGTCAGCGACAGCGGCGGGGCGATGCGCAGCGCGCTGGTGTCGTGCCCGCCGCCCTTGCCGACGAGCAGGCCGCCCTCGCGGGCCGCCTCCAGGACGGCGGCGGCCGCCCGCGGGTCGGCCTCGTCCGTGCCCGGCTTCACCAGCTCGACGCCGATCATCAGGCCGCGCCCGCGCACCTCGCGCACCCCGGGGAGCTGGGCGGCGACCGCCCGCAGCCGCTCGATGAGCAGGCCGCCGACCCGGCGGGCGTTGCCCTGGAGGTCGTGCTCCAGCAGGTAGTTGAGGTTGGCGAGAGCGGCGGCCATGGTGATCTGGGTGCCGCCGAAGGTGGAGATGCTGTTGGCGTCCAGGCAGTTCATGATCTCGGCGCGGGCGATGACGCCGCCGACGGACATGCCGTTGCCGATGCCCTTGGCGAAGGTGACGATGTCCGGCGGGCCGCTCGCGGCATGGGCCTGCCAGCCCCAGAAGTGCTCGCCGGTGCGGCCCCAGCCGGTCTGCACCTCGTCGGCGATCCACAGGATGCCGTGCTCGTCCAGGACCTCGCGGAAGGCGGCGTAGAGGCCGTCGGGCGGGGAGGTGAACCCGCCGACCCCCTGGATCGGTTCGGCGATCAGCGCGGCGGGCGGCCGGGTGTGCCCGAGGATGTCCCTCAGGTCGGCGACGCAGGCGTCGATGAACGCGCGGTCGTCCAGCTCGGCGAACGGCCCGCGGGTGCGGACGCCGCCGTGGACGTACAGGGTCTGCAGCGGGGACAGCGAGGTCGGCGACCAGCTGCGGTTGCCGGTGATGCCGACGGTGCTGAAGGAGCGGCCGTGGTAGCTGTTGCGCATGGCCAGGACGGTGTTGCCGCCGCGGTAGGCGGTGGCGAGCAGCAGGGCGGTGTCGTTGGCCTCGGTGCCGGAGGTGGTGAAGAAGACACGGGGGTCCGGGATGCCGCTCATCTGGGCGATGCGCTCGGCCAGTTCGACCATCGGCCGGTTGAGGTAGAGCGTCGAGGAGTGCAGGATGCGGCCGGCCTGCTCGGTGACCGCCTTGGTCACCTCGGGCAGCGCGTGCGCGGTCATCGTGGTCAGGATGCCGCCGAAGAAGTCCAGGTACCTGTTGCCGGCGGAGTCCCAGACATGGCGGCCCTCGCCGTGGGTGATCTCCATCGGCTCGTCGTAGTAGAGGGCGAGCCAGTCGGGCAGGACCCGGCGGTGGCGGGAGTAGAGGTCGTTCACGGCTGCACCAGCCCTTCGTAGGCGTCGGGACGGCGGTCGCGGTAGAAGGCCCACTGCCGGCGCACCTGCTCGATGAGGTCGAAGTCGAGGTCGCGTACGAGGAGTTCCTCGCCCTTGTCGCCGGCGACGTCGCCGACGAACTGCCCGCGCGGATCGACGAAGTACGACGTCCCGTAGAAGTCGTTGTCGCCGTACTCCTCCCGTCCCACCCGGTTGATGGCGGCGATGAAGTACTCGTTGGCGACGGCGGCGGCGGGCTGCTCGAGCTGCCACAGATGGGCGGACAGGCCACGGTGGGTGGCGGAGGGGTTGTAGACCAACTGGGCGCCGTTGAGGCCGAGTTGCCGCCAGCCCTCCGGGAAGTGGCGGTCGTAGCAGATGTAGACGCCGACCTTGCCCACGGCGGTGCCGAAGACGGGCCAGCCCAGGTTGCCGGGTTTGAAGTAGTACTTCTCCCAGAAGCCCTCGACCTGCGGGATGTGGTGCTTGCGGTACTTGCCGAGGTAGGCGCCGTCGGCGTCGATCACGGCGGCGGTGTTGTAGTAGAAGCCGGACTGCTCGACCTCGAACACCGGGACGACGATCACCATGCCGGTCTCGCGCGCGAGGTCCCGCATCCGGCGGACGGTCGGCCCGTCGGGCACCGGCTCGGCCCAGCGGTAGTGCTCCGGCTCCTGGACCTGGCAGAAGTAGGGGGCGTTGAAGACTTCCTGGAATCCGATGATCCTCGCGCCCCGGCGAGCCGCCTCGCGGGCGTGCTCCTCGTGTTTCGCCACCATGGACTCGGTGTCGCCGGTCCAGGTGGCCTGGACCAGAGCGGCGCGGACGACGTTGGCCATGAGCTGCTCCTTCGACACGACGTCAGAGCCTCTACGCCCGTAGAGCAGGCCGTAGAGGCTCGAACGTAAGCCTCTCCGAGGCCCTTGCCAAGACCATCGTCGTCAACCCGCGGAGTCGATCACGTTTCACACTCCTGTGGGTGAGCCGACACGCCGGTCCCGGGGGCGGATCGGGGCAGACCGGGACGATCAGGCCGGTGCCGGTCACGTCGCGTGCCCGGCGACCCGCAGGGCGTGCAGGAGGTCCCAGTGCCGCTCGTCGGACACCTGCCGGGCCGCCTCCAGCAGCAGGGGGACCAGGCGGCGCGGGTCGGTGGCGGCGCAGCGGGCGGCCCCCTCGGGGGTACGACCCCGTACGCAGGCGTCCAGCAGCGCCCGCGCC